>NZ_JBIUAG010000003.1:0-235373 GCF_044547355.1 Kutzneria sp. NPDC052558 | reverse complement strand
GGGTGGGGGTAACAAAACACCCCCCCCACCCCCCCCCCGCTTTTCTTCCGGGGCCTGGTGTCCCCCGCCCGGCCCCCCCCCCCCCCGGCGCGCGCCCCCCCCCCCCCCCCCCCCCCGCCTTTTGTGTCTCAGACCGTCGCCGGCACGGGGGCCCGCGTCGATGACGACCGCAGGGCCCGGAGCAGGGCGAACAGCACGCCGGCGACCACCACGGCCGGGCCGGCCAGCTGCGCGGTGACGGCGATGGTGAGCGTGTCGCCGGGCACGAACAGCAGGCCCACCAGCACGGCCGTGCCGACCGCCCACGAGACCGTGATGGCGTGGTGGCGGCCCAGCGCCACCAGCGCCGGCTGCAACGCCTGCACCGTCATCAGCAGGATCGTGCTGACGCCGAGCAGGCCGACCGCGGCGGCCGGCAGCGCGGCCTTCGCCCCGAAGAACACCTGGGCCGCCCACGGGCCGAGCAGCCAGGACAGGATCGCGCCGGGGATGCCGACGGCCAGCACCGCCATCAGCACCAGCCGGACCCGGGACCGCACCACGTCGTACTCGCCCTTGGTGGCGGCGGCGGTCAGCGCCGGCAGCAGCATCGCCTGCACCGGCGCGAACAGGAACAGCGGCACTCGGACCAGCAGGAACGCCGCGCCGAAGGCCTGCGCGACCAGGCTGGCGCTGCCGAGCTTGGCCGTGACCACCAGCGGCAGCAGGTTGGCCACCAGCTGGGTCAGCAGGATCGCGCCGACCAGCAGCAGCAGGCCGCGCAGCATGCGGCCGAGGGACTCGCTGCCGGCGGCCTCGCCGTGCGGCATGTCGCGAGTCCACGGCAGGCCGACCAGCGCGCCGATCAGGCTGCCGCCGGCGAAGATCAGGCCGTACGTGCCGGCTGCCGCCACTCCGGCCACCGCGACCACCACACACGGCAGCAGCCGGGCCGCGCCCTCGCCGGCCAGCGTCGCGGCGTAGCCGGAGAACCGCTGCATGCCGCCGAGCAGGCCGCGGACCAGGTAGATCGCCGCCGCCGTGACGGCGGACAGCAGCACGGCCGTCATCAGCGGCCAGTTCCCGTTGAGCTCGACGTCGACCAGCACCGGCGACAGCGCGCCCAGCACCAGCAGCGCCACGGCGAGCAGGCCGGCGGCCAGCAGCGCGGCGTTGCGCACGACGCGCCGCAGCGGACGGCCGGCAGCGATGGTGCTGCTGGTGGCCCGGCTGGTCTCCTGCTCCAAGGCGGTGAACAGGCCCGGCCCGATGATGTTGATCAGGAAGTAGACGCCGCTGACCGCGGTCGCCTCAGCCGACGGCAGGGTGTGGCCGGCGATGCCGACGAACAGGTAGCCGGCCGCGCCGAGCACGACCAGGCCGCCGCCCATCAGGACGGCCGGCCCGAACTTCGAGTTGGCCACCGTCAGCCCCGGAAGTAGTCCACCGTGCGCCGGACGCCCTCGGCGATGTCCACCTCGGGCCGCCAGCCCAGGCCCTGCTGGGCGGCGGTGTTGTCCAGCGCGGAGGCGCGCACGTCGCCGAGCCGGGCCGGGGCGAACTCGGGGTCGTCGGCCGCGCCGGCGGCCTTGGCCACCAGGGTGTGCAGCTCACGGTCGGAGACCTGCACGCCGGTGCCGATGTTGAAGCGCCGGCCGCCGCCCTTGTCGCCGGAGGCGGCCACGAACGCCGCCACCACGTCCTCGACGAACACGTAGTCGCGGGTGTTGCCGCCGTCGCCGAAGACCTTGGTGGCCTCGCCGTTGAGCAGCCGCTGGGCGAAGATCGCCACCACGCCGGCCTCGCCGTGCGGGTCCTGCCGCGGGCCGTACACGTTGGCCAGGGCCAGGTGCGTGCAGTCCATGCCGTAGAGCTGGCGGAAGGTGTTGAGGTACACCTCGCCGGCGACCTTGCTGGCCGCGTACGGGGACTTGGGGTTGATCGGCACGTCCTCGGACACCGGCAGCTCGTCGGGCGTGCCGTAGATGGAGCCGCCGGAGGAGGCGAACAGGACCTTGCGCACGCCGGCCTTGCGGGCCGCCTCGGCCACGTTGACCGTGCCCACCACGTTCTGGTGCACGTCCAGCAGCGGGTCGGCCACGCTGACCCGGACGTCGATCTGGGCGGCCAGGTGGAACACCGTCTCCGGCTTCACCTCGGCCAGCAGCTCGTGCAGCTGGGGGCTGGCCACGTCCAGCTCGACCAGCCGCACCCGGCCGGTGGCCTCGGCGGCGGCCAGGTTCTCGCGGCGGCCACGGCGCAGGTCATCGACGACCACCACCTCGTGCCCGTCTCGCAGCAGCCGGTCGACCAGGGTCGACCCGATGAAACCGGCACCGCCGGTGACCAGAGCGCGCATGGGGCCAGGCTAGCGGAGCTGTTGTGTCACCCGATCGGCCACGTGCCGCCCGATCTCCAGCGAGCTCGTCGCCGCCGGTGACGGCGCGTTGAGCACGTGGACCTGCCGCTGCGCCAGGTCGAACAGGAAGTCGTCGACCAGGGAGCCGTCCGGCAGCATGGCCTGGGCCCGGACGCCGGCCTCGGCCGGCGTCAGGTCGTCGGCGGTCACCCGCGGCACCAGCCGGGCCAGGCTGTCGGCGAACCGCCGCTTAGACAGCGACCGGACCACCTCCTGGATCCCGGTCCTGGCGTACTTGCGGGCCAGCTTCCAGGTGCCGGGGAAGGTCAGCGTGTCGGCCAGGTCGGCCGGCGAGATGTCGCGCCAGCGGTAGCCCTCGCGGCGCAGCGCCAGCACGGCGTTGGGGCCGGCGTGCACGCTGCCGTCGATCATGCGGGTCAGGTGCACGCCCAGGAACGGGAAGGCCGGGTCGGGCACCGGGTAGATCAGGCCGTTGACCAGGCCTCGGGCCTGCGGGCGCAGCTCGTAGTACTCGCCGCGGAACGGCACGATGCGAGCCTGCGGCCGGCGACCGGCCAGCCGGGCCACCCGGTCAGCGTGCAGGCCGGCGCAGTTGACCAGCACCTTGGCCCGGACCACGCCCCGCTCGGTGGCCACCTCGACGGCCGAGCCGCTCTCCCGGATCGCCAGCGCCGGGCTGGCGCTCCACAGCTCGGCCCCGTTGTCGACCAGCCGGTCGGCCAGCACCTGGCAGACCTGCTTGTAGTCGATGATGCCGGTGCTCTCCACCCGCAGCGCGGCCACGCACTGCACCTCGGGCTCGTGCTCACGGGCCTCGGCGGCGGTCACCGTGTGGGCCGGCACGCCGTTGGCCTTGGCCCGCTCGGCCAGCACGGTGAGCGGCCCGATCTCATCGGCGCTGACCGCGACGACGAGCTTTCCGTTGACCTGGTGGGGAATTCCGTGCTCGCGGGCGAACTCCACCATGGACCGGTTGCCGTCCACGCACATCTTCGCCTTGAGGCTGCCCGGCTTGTAGTACAGGCCGGCGTGGATGACCCCGCTGTTGTGCCCGGTCTGGTGGGCGGCCCAGGTGGCTTCCTTCTCCAGCAACACGACCTTGTGGCCCCGGTTGACCGCCAGCTCGTGCGCGGTGGCCAGGCCGACGATGCCGCCGCCGATGACGCAGACGTCCGCGACGGCGACCATCAGCCGTTGCCGAACGCGTGCTTGGCCAGGGCCTTGGCCACGTCGCCCTGGCCGCCCTTCACGGCCGAGGGCAGCAGGGTCAGGGCGTGCAGGCGGGACGCGGAGTGCACCCGGGCCGCCCGCTCGGCCTTCTTCCAGCCGCGGGCCCGCATGCGGTCGGCGGCGCCGCTGTAGAGCAGCCGCTCCTCGGTGAAGCGGTCCCCGTCCAGCGCCATCTTGGAGGAGACGCTGCCCAGGTGGCGGCGGTAGTGGAAGCAGACCGTGGTGTCGACGACCATCTGCTCGCCGCGCTCGATCAGCTCCAGCTCCAGGGCCAGGTCCTGGGTGGTGCGCAGCTCGGGGCGGAAGCCGACGGACCGGATCGCCTCGGTGCGCCAGCAGATCGACGGGAAGTACAGCCAGTTGCCGCGCAGCAGGCTGGCCGCCAGCTCCTCGCCGCCCATCACCCGCCGGCCGTCCACCTTGGGCGCGTACAGCCGCTTCTTGACCTCGTCGGTCAGGCCGTTGACCAGGTTGCCGTGCTCGTCGATGACCTCGACGCCGGGCTGGATCATGCCGACGCCCGGGTGGTCCTTGGCCACCGACAGCACCGTGCCCACGTAGTTGGGCAGCATGATGTCGTCGGCCCCGAGCATCACCATGAGGTCGTGCTCGGCCAGGTCCAGGCACTTGGTGAAGTTCCCGGTGACGCCCAGGTTCTGCTCGTTGCGGACGTACCGCACGCGCTCGTCGCCCAGCGACTCGAACCAGCCCGGCACGTCCGGGTGGGACGTGTCGTCGACGACGGTCAGCCGCCAGCCGGCGTCGCTCTGGGCGAGCACGCTGTTCACGGCGGCCTGCATCAGGGCCACGTCGCCGTAGTAGGGCAGCATGATGTCGATCATCGGGTCGGCTCTCCTCGTCGGCTGGCCGCCATCATGCCGTACTCAGAACCAGCGTTCGAGGACGAGGGCCACCCCGTCCTCGGAGTTGGGACCGGTCACCTCGTCGGCCGCGGCGACCGCCTCCGGGTGGGCGTTGGCCATCGCCACCCCGTGCCCGGCCCAGGCCAGCATCGGCACGTCGTTGGGCATGTCGCCGAAGGCCACCACGTCGGCCGCGGCCACCCCGAGCCGCTGCGCCACGTCGGCCAGGCCGGTGGCCTTGGTGACCCCGGCGGCGGAGATCTCGATCAGGCCGTTGTTGCTGGAGTACGTCACCGCCACCTCGTCGCCCAGCACCGCCGTGGCCGCCACGGCCATCTGCCCGCTGGTCATGTCCGGGTGCCGGGCCAGCATCTTGATCGCCGACTTGCCCAGCACCTGGCCGCGGGGCGCGGCCGCCGAGTCCGGGTTGGGCCACGGGTGGGTGTAGCCGGGCTCGGCCAGGAACTGCTCGCTGGCCCCGTCCATGGCCGTCTCGCCGACCCGCTCGGTGGCCAGCCGGCAGCCGGGCATGGCCGTCATCAGTGCACGTGCATATTCATGGAGGGCGATCGCCGGGATTTCGTGTTTGTCGACGATCCGATCGGCGCCGATGTCGTAGAGCACCGCGCCGTTGGCGCAGACGGCGTAGCCGGTCACCCCGGCCTGCTCGGCCACCCGGGGCACCCAACGCGGCGGACGGCCGGTGACCAGCACGAACGGCACGCCGTCGGCCAGCACGCGGGCGATCACGGCGGCCGTGCGCGGGCTGACGTCCTCGGTCGGCGCGAGCAGGGTGCCATCCACATCGGAGGCGACAAGTCGGGGCTTCTGCACCCGACCATCGTGCCCTGCCTGCGGCCCGCGATGCGCCCCGTTACTGTCCGAAGGGTGCGCGTTGGCATTGTGATCCTCCCCGAACACCGCTGGTGGGTGGCCGAGCCGAAGTGGCGGACGGCCGAGGAGTACGGGTTCGACCACGCCTGGACCTACGACCACCTCGGCTGGCGGTCGCTGGTCGACGGCCCGTGGTTCGGGGCGGTACCCACGCTCACCGCGGCCGCCATGGTCACCTCGCGGATCCGGCTGGGCATGATGGTCGCCTCGCCCAACTTCCGACACCCAGTGCCGTTCGCCCGCGAGCTGACCACCCTGGACGACGTCTCCGACGGCCGGTTCACGCTCGGTGTGGGCGCGGGCGGGCTGGGCGGCTACGACACCGAGGTCCTCGGCTCGGAACCGCTGACCGCCGGGCAGCGGGCCGGCCGGTTCGAGGAGTTCGTGGAGCTGTTGGACAAGCAGCTCACCACGCCGCTGACGACCTGGCGGGGCAAGTGGTACGAGGCCGTGCAGGCGCGGTCGGCCCCCGGCTGCGTGCAGTCGCCCCGGCTGCCGTTCGTGGTCGCGGCCAACGGGCCGCGGACCATGCGGCTGGCCGCCCGCTACGGCAACGGCTGGGTCACCACCGGCACCGACCGGCGAGACGACGTCGAGCAGTGGTGGGCCGGTGTCGCCGAGGCCTCGGCCCGTATGGACGAGGCGCTGGGCACGGTCGACCGGCGGATCGGCAGGCTGGATCGATACCTCCAGGCCGACGCCTGCCCGGAGTTCGTGCTGTCCAGCCGGGCCTGCTACGAGGACACGCTGGGCCGGGCCGGCGAGCTCGGCTTCACCGACGTGGTGGCGCCGTGGCCCCGGCACGACGGCGTCTACGCCGGCGCGGAGGCCGTGCTGGAAGAGGTGGCGGCCGAGGTCCTCCCCAAACTTGTCACCTGATCGGGTGACACTTGGAACGGTCTCGCCCCCGCCGGCGTCGTAGTCAGTGCAGACCGGGGCGAGGGGAAACCGGGACCTCCGCGGCGCGTCGTTCGGGGCGAACAGCGACGCAGGGGATCGGATAACCACGGGCGGCCCGCACCTGATCTCGGGGACCAGGTGCGGGCCGCACGTGTTTCGCCGTCGGCTACGGCTTGAGCACCTCGACGCCGCCGACGTACGGACGCAACGCCTCGGGCACTCGCACCGAGCCGTCGGCCTGCTGGTGGTTCTCCATGATCGCGACGATCCACCGGGTCGTCGCCAGGGTTCCGTTGAGCGTGGCCACCGTCTGCGGCTTGCCGTCCGCGTCCCGGAAGCGGATGTTGAGCCGGCGGGCCTGGAAGGTGGTGCAGTTCGAGGTGGAGGTCACCTCGCGGTAGGCCTGCTGGCTGGGCACCCAGGCCTCGCAGTCGTACTTG
Source organism: Kutzneria sp. NPDC052558 (assembly GCF_044547355.1). NCBI lineage: Bacteria > Bacillati > Actinomycetota > Actinomycetes > Pseudonocardiales > Pseudonocardiaceae > Kutzneria > Kutzneria sp. NPDC052558. Next base: position 228,687 of record NZ_JBIUAG010000003.1, on the reverse strand, counting down.
CGGGCGGCCGAGGCCCCGAGGTCGCCGGCGGCGGTGTCGATCACCCGGTAGGGCAGCTCGACCTTGGCCAGCATCTCCTCCTCCCAGGCCAGCAGCCGCAGGTGCTCCTCGGCGGCCAGCTCCGGCGGGCAGTAGGAGAACATCTCGACCTTGTCGAACTGGTGCACGCGGATGATGCCGCGGGTGTCCTTGCCGTACGAGCCGGCCTCGCGGCGGTAGCAGGACGACCAGCCGGCGTAGCGCTTCGGACCGTTGGCCAGGTCGAGGATCTCGTCGCTGTGGTAGCCGGCCAGCGGCACCTCGGAGGTGCCGACCAGGAACAGGTCGTCGTCGCGCAGCCGGTAGACCTCGCTGGCGTGCGCGCCGAGGAAGCCGGTGCCCTCCATGATCTCCGGGCGGACCAGCGACGGCGTGATCATCGGCGTGAAGCCGGCCGCCACCGCCTGCTGCACGGCCATGCTGAGCAGGCCGATCTGCAACTGCGCGCCGATGCCGGTGAGGAAGTAGAAGCGCGAGCCCGAGACCTTGGCCCCGCGCTCCATGTCCACCGCGCCCAGCGACTCCATGAGCTCCAGGTGGTCGCGCGGCGTGAAGTCGAACTCCCGCGGCGTGCCCACGTGCTTGAGCACCACGTAGTCGTCCTCGCCGCCCTCGGGCACGCCCGGCTCGACAATGTTCTGGATCCGCTTCTGCGCGTCGACCAGCGCGGCGTCGGCCTCGGACTGCTCGGCCTCGGCCGCCTTGACCTCGGCCGCCAGCTCCTTGCCCTTGGTCAGCAGCGCCGCGCGCTCGTCGCCCTGGGCCCGGCCGACCTGCTTGCCCAGCGCCTTCTGCTCGCCCCGCAGGGAGTCGGCCCGGGACACCGCGGAACGCCGCCGCTCGTCGGCAGACAGCAGCTCGTCCACCAACGACGGGTCCTCGCCCCGCGCGCGCTGAGACGCACGGACCGCTTCCGGGTTCTCTCGCAGTGTCCTGAGGTCAATCACCCGGAGAAATCTACAGCGTGCGCCGAAAGTCAAGCGCGGGGATATCCCCGCTCAGCTGATGGCCACCGCGACGACCAAGCCCAGCGACACGTTGGCCGCGGCCACCACCAGGCTGGCCGGGGTGAACTTCTCGGCGGCCAGCATGGCCCCGATGTCCAGCCGCAGCACGAACTCGAAGATCCGCATCACCGCGACCTGGGCGATGATGCCGACCAGGCCGAACACCAGCGAGGTGATCAGCCCGTCGGACAGCTTCGCCGGCGAGAACCAGATGGTCACCACCACGATGAAGGCGATGCTGACCAGGCCCGACGCGGTCACCACGGCCGCGTTCGGGCGACCGTCGCGGACCAGCTGGTTCAGCTTGCCCGGCGTGGTCCAGTCGATGACGTAGAAACCGGCCACCATCAGCACCAGGCCGATCACCGCGTACAGCGCGATGGCCCCGATGCCCTGGCCCAGCGATGCGATCGTCATGGTCGCGCAGTATTCACGACTCGACGATGCGGTGCGGCACGAAAGCGGCCCCGTCGTCGGTCACAAGTCCGACACTTTCCCTGATCCCGAGGCCCGCCGCCGCGTCGTCCACGATCCACGCTCCCAGCACCGGCCGGTAGCCGCCGAACTCGGGCAGCGGGTCGAACAGCTGGTAGACGTAGCCCTCGCGGCCGTACACGCCGCCGGTCTGGGTCTCGTAGCCCGGGGCCACGATCTGCACGTTGGCGCCTTCCCGCCCCAGCAGCGGCTTGCGCACGTACTCGGTGAGCATGCCCGGGTCGTGCAGGTAGGCCGGCAGCAGGTTGGGGTGGCCGGGGTACATCTCCCACAGCACCGCCAGCAGCGCCTTGTTGGACAGCAGCATCTTCCACAGCGGCTCGATCCACAGCGTGCCCGGCAGCGAATCGACCGCGAAGCGGCCGAACTCCTCCTCGGTCACCCACTCCCACGGGTAGAGCTTCACCACCGTGTTCATCGGGGCCTCTTCGAGGTCCACGAACCGCTTGAGCAGCCGGTCCCAGCCGATGTCCTCGATGGCCAGGCCGACCGTGTCCAGGCCGGCCTCGGCCGCGGTCTCCTGCAGGTAGGCCACGGTGACGTGGTCCTCGCCCGAGGTGTCCCCGCCCGACCAGGTGAAGTGCAGCTCGGTGGAGGGCAGCAGGTCCTTGATCGCGGCCCAGCGCTCGACCAGCTTCTCGTGGATGGAGTTCCACTGGTCGTCGTCGGGGTGCAGGTCGGTCTTCCAGTTCCACTGGATGATCGACGCCTCCACCAGCGAGGTCGGCGTGTCGGCGTTGTACTCCAGCAGCTTGGCCGGGCCGGTGGCGTCGTAGCGCAGGTCGAAGCGGCCGTAGACGTGCGGGTCCCGGCGCTTCCACGACTCGGCCACCGCCGGCCAGATCCACTCCGGCAGCGCGAAGTCCCGGTACCGCTCGGTGGTCACCACGTTGTCGACCGCCGCCAGGCACATCGAGTGCAGCAGCTCCACGTCGGCTTCCAGCGAGAGGATCTCGTCCATCTCGAAGACGTAGTGCGCCGACTCGTCCCAGTAGGGCCGGTGCGCGCCGTTGGCGCCGACCGAGGGCGCGCCGAACACCAGGCCCTGCTCGGCCACGGTCTGCTGCCAGTTCGGCCGTGGCCGTGAGGTCTCCCGCCGCACTGCTCAGCTGCCCCCGCTCTTGCCCGAACTCCCGTGGCTGGACGACCCGCTGTCGCCGCCGCTGCTGCTGCCGCTGCCCCCGGCGCTGCTGCCGCTGCTGCCGCTCTTCACGCCGAAGCCGCCGCGCGAGATGGTGGAGCCGCTGGAGGTCTTGACCGTGGTGTTGCCGCTGGGCGCGGTGGTGGTGCCGCCGACGGCCCGCTGCCCGATGTCGCCACTGCCGCCGTAGTAGTAGTGGTACTGCCGGCCGCCCGGGAAGATGAAGAACCCGCCCGGGTTGTAGTAACCGCCGTTGCCGGCGTAGTAGGCCGAGTTGACGTTGCAGTAGTCGTCGTTCACGACCACGCCGCTGTCGTCGGTGCAGCGGGCCGTGACCTCCTGGGAGGGGCTGGACAGCGCGTAGCCGGCCGCGATGATGCCGACCAGGCCCACCGTGACGCCGCCGCCGATCAGCACCCGCTTGCGGATCTTCTTCTTGCGGGCGAGGGCCGCCTGCTCGACTTCCTCCTGCGCCAGCCGCTCGCGCTCCTCCTCGGCCGCCCGCTCCCGGGCCCTACGCTCAGCGAGCGTGGGCTCACGCGGCGTGGTCGAGGCATCCTGGAACCGCATCTTTCCCGGCTTGGACTGACCCGATTCCTCGTGGTCAGCCCCGTCGGGGAGCTCATCGTCCGCCATCGTCGCCCTCCTGCTGTGCACGGTACCTACTGCCGGCCGACTGGTCCGCACGGGCATCATGGATGTGATGCCTGAAATCGTTGAGTGGTTCCATCCGAAGCGGCGGACCGGCCAGACCCGGCTGCTGATGGTGGGCGCCGTGGTCGGCGCCCTGGTCGTGCTGATGTCGAGCACGCTGTTCTCGTGGCCGGTCGGCGGCGGCTCCGCGGCCGCCGCCAACGACCCCAACGCCGCGTTCGACGCGCCCGACGGCAGCTGCCTGGTGTGGCCGGCCGGCACCACCGACATCAGCCAGGTCGACTGCTCGGCCAAGCACCTGTTCGAGATCGCCGGCACCGTCGACCTGACCTCCAGGTACCCGTCCGGGGCCCCGTTCCCCGACGGGACGCTGTGGCAGAAGATCTCGCAGGACAACTGCGGCCCGGTCGCCACCAAGTACATGTCCGGCAAGCTCGACCCCAACGGCAAGTACTCGGTCAACGCCCTCAATCCCACCGCCCAGCAGTGGTCGGACGGGGCCCGCACCATCCGCTGCGGCCTCCAGTTCGCCGGCCACGGCGGGGCGCTCCAGCTGACCACCGGCTCGGCCAGGACCTCCGACCAGTCGCCGATCTACCCGGTCGGGACCTGCCTGGGCATCAAGGACAAGGACGTCAGCGACCCGGTGGCCTGCACCGCCCCGCACTCGTACGAGATCGTCGGCATCGTCGACCTGAAGTCCCAGTTCCCCGACGGCTTCCCGGCCGAGGACAAGCAGCAGACGGCGCTGTCCACCCGCTGCGTGCAGGCCAACGCCGACTACACCGGCGGCCTCGACCTGTCCAAGTTCAAGCTCGGGCTCACCTGGGACACCGTCAAGCAGGAAAGCTGGGACCTCGGCTCCACCAAGGTCAACTGCAAGGTCGGCAAGAAACTCGACGACGGCAGCGGCCTGGACACCGTGACCAACTCGGTCAAGGGCGTCGGCGGCAACGGGGCCAGCGCCACCACCACCAGCGCTCCCCCGGCCGGCGGCTGACGCCGATGCCGTTCACCATGACCGACCGGCGCTTCGAGGAGCTGGTCGGCGAGGCCCTCGACCTGATCCCGCCCCGGCTGGCCGAGGCCATGGACAACGTCGTCATCCTGGTCGAGGACCGCAATCCCGAGGACCCGTCCCTGCTCGGCCTCTACCACGGCATCGCCCTGACCGAACGGACCAGCCACTACGGCTTCGCCCTGCCCGACCGCATCTTCATCTACCGCCGGGCCATCCTCGACATCTGCGAGTCCGAGGACGACGTCATCGACGAAGTGGCCATCACCGTGGTGCACGAGATCGCCCACCACTTCGGCATCGACGACGCCACCCTGCACGACCTCGGCTGGGGCTGAGACCGGGGCCCTCGATTTCCCGCTCACTCGAATGGCGGGTTCGGCATTGCGATTCCGTTTCACCCGAAACGCGTTCGCCCCTCATCGCGAGGAGTACGGGTAGCTCCACACGGTGCCCACGCGGGTCGGGAGGCGTCATCAGCCAGAACCTTTCCGCGAGCGAGCCGTCGCTGACCGATGTGCTCGGCGCCTGGGGTGTGCCGGCCGCTCTGCTCGGCGTCATTGTGCTGCTGCTCGCGATACCGAAGATCATCGACGGCGTTCGCGCGGCGTCACGGGTCCTGACCCTTCCACTGCGCTATCTCTCGCCCGGCCTCTATACCGCGTCGGCACGTCGCGACCTGGCCCGTCGCCGGCGAATCGCCGCCACTCTCGTCGACAATCTCGATCTGGCCGAGGAGTCGATCGGCTGGCAGGCAGGGCACTACACCGAGATCCACGCCTCGATCGAATCCACCGACCGCCCGCAGCGGGTGCGCGGCCTGTTTCCCCTCCGGCGCGGCACCGCGACCTACCGGACCAAGGCGCTGGGCGCGGCGTTCGCCCGGGAACGGGTGCCGATCGTGCACCTGCGCGGGCCGGCCGGCTCCGGCAAGAGCGTGACCCTTCGCCGGTACGCGCGGGACGTGCTGACCCGGTCCCGGACCAGCAAGGTGCGGCAGCTGCCGCTCGCCCTCTACATCAGCCTCCGCGACTTCGACCGGGAACCGGCCGAGGCCACCGTGGCCAATCTGACCGACTACATCGGGACCCAGCTCAATCCCCGCGGCACGGTCGAACTGGCCGACTATCTCCGCGACGGGCTGGCCGCCGACATTCGGGACGGCCACGTCATCGTGCTGTTCGACTCGTTCGACGAAATACCTGCGGTGCTCTCCAGCGCCAGCATCGACCGGGCTGTACGGCCGTACGTGGATCTCATCAACTCGTTCATCGGCGGCGGCAAGGGTCGATGCATCGTCGCCTCCCGGGAATACCACGGTCCGCGGGTGCCGAGCTGGGCCCGACTCGAACTGGTCGCGCTCGCCTACTCCGAACAGGTCGAACTGCTGGCCGCCTATGGGCTGTCCCAGCGACAGATCGCCGCCGTCGACCACCTGCTGTCGGAGCCTGGCGCCGGATTCACCACCCATTTGCGCAATCCGATGTACCTCTCACTGCTGGCCCGATATGTCATTTCCCGCGATTCCGTGCCGACCCGGCCGGGCAAGCTGTTCGAGGACTTCCTGCTGACCAGTCTGCGTGACGCCGAGACGTTCGACCAGGAATCGACGACCACCACCCTGGTCGAGGTGTTGCAGCACCTGGCCGCCAGCCTGACCCGCCGCGACGACGCCGGGCTGCTCATCCCCGAGTCGATCGTCCGACGGGAGATCAACCGGCACGCCCAGTCCCAGGACGCGGCCGACGACATGCTGGCCACGCTGGCCGCCAGCCGGATCCTGGTGCCGGTCATCCGCGGCCGGCGCGAGCGGTCGTCGGCCTTCGCCCACCGGCTGGTTCGCGAGTACCTGGCCAGCGAATACGTCATAGCCCACCCCGACGAGGTGCACCCGCACGAGTTGGCGGTCGAGCCGCGGTGGCGAGAGACCGCGGTCGCGCTGCTCCAGGTCGGCGTGGCCGCCAACACCGATCCGCTGCTGGCCGAGGTGTCGGCGCTGCTGGCCGACGAGGCCCGGGCCGCGGCCGAGCTGGACGAGTCCGGGGAGTTCTTCGAGTGGTCGCCGCGGGCCGCGCACCTGCTGGAGATGCTCATCACCGCCCACGGCTCGGATCCGAGCGCGCTGCCGACCGACGTGCGGCGAATGGTCGGGGCCATGATCGCCATCGCCTGGCGGCGGGGCGGGATCAGCGAGCGGAAGTTCGCCCTCGACTGCGCGCCGCTCGCGCCCGAGGAGGAGCGAGCGGAGTACGTGCGCCAGGCCTTCGCCGGGTCGAGCATCTGGCTGCGGCTGACCGCGTTGCGCCGCTGTGCGCTGCTCAGCCCGCTGCCGGAGTCCATCGAGGACCTGATCCGCCGGCTGCTGGTCACCCTGCTCTCCGGCGCCCAACTGCGCTCCGACGGCAAGATGCTCGACGGAGACCTGCGCCGGCTGTACGAGGGCGGGCGGCTGGTACGCGCCCGCAAGCTGCTGACCTGGGTTCCCTACGTCGTGTTCGGGCTGTGCTGCGCCAAGGTGGCGTCGAACTTCCTGATCTACCAGTACGGCCCGCTCGACGTGATCGAGTGGCGCTACGAGCTGATGACCTGGCTGGTGCCGCCGGTGGCGCTGTTCTGGCTGTTCCAGTCGAGCCAGCCGATGGCGTTCCGGGCCCACACCCGGATGGCCCGGCTCGCGCACCGGATGGCCTTCTGGTTCGACGACGTCGACGAGGACGACCCCGACGGCACCGAGATCCTGTGGCTGGTGCTCTGCGTGCTCTACCTCTGGTTCGCCGGCCTCTACCTGGTGCTGGACGTGCTGGACGCGGTGCTCACCGGCGACGCGCTCTACGACGTCGGGCAGCTCGCCCTGCACCTGGTGAGCACGTTGTACGTGCTCATCTGGGGCCCGGCGATGCTGCGCCGGGTCCGGTTCGGCCGGCTGCGGACGTCGACATCGGTCCGGTCGGTGGTGTTCGCGCCGGTCGCGGAGCTGGCCCGGATGGGCGGCGCCCTGGTCGAGTCGGTCGGCACGTGGCTGCCGGCCATCCTGAAGACCGTGTTCACCCAGATCGTCGTGGCCGCCGCGATCTTCGGCGTGTTCTTCCTGCTCGACCAGTTCGGCGGCACCGCGGGCCAGTGGGCGCACGTCGGCCTGGAGATCCTGCTGCTGGCCATCCTGCCGGTGGTGGTGCTGGTCGCGATCGCCGCTGAGGTCCGGTCCCGGTGGCGGGTCCGCAGCAGCCTGCGCCGGACCCGGTCGATCGACCAGGGCGTGCTGATCAACGAGATGATCGGCTTCGCCGATCCCACTGAGGCCTACGAGTACCTGCGGGCGCTGCGCTTCAACCGGACCAACGACCTGCGGGCCGTTCGCCCCGAGCTAGTGCGGGACCTCATCCGCCTGATCGAGCGCTCGCCGCAGGCCGAGGAGGCCACGCTGGCGCTGGTCGTCTCGTCGGCGGCGTCGAGCAACGGCGACGCCACAGTGATCAGGATCGAGACCCGCACCCTGCGTTCGTGGCATGGCGAGGTGCTGGACGAGCTCGGCCGGCTACAGGAGCTGCTCAACGAGCGATGAGGGCTCAGGCCACCGGGATGCCGGCCCATTCCAGGCAGCGCCAGCCGGTGGGGGACGTGCCGTCGACCTCGAGGACCACGCGGCCGCAGTTGTCGATCAGGTGCTGGTCGGCCAGTTCGGCGTCGACGTTCGGGGACAGCGCGAACGAGGTGATGCGGATGGCGGCGCCGTGGCTGACCAGGACGACGACGCCGTCGCTGTGCCGGGCGCGGATGTCGGCGACGACCGGCAGGAAGCGGTCGAGGACCTGCTGGGCCGACTCGCCGCCGGGCATGGGGACGTCCAGGTCGAGGTCCCGGGTCCAGCGGTGGAAGACGTCGAAGAAGGTCCGCAGCGAATCCGGGTCGTTGAGGCACTCCAGGTCGCCGACGAAGGCCTCGTGGATGCCCTCGGCGACTTGCACCGGCAGCCCGTGGGCGGCGGCGATGGGGGCGGCGGTCTCCTGGGCCCGAACCGCCACGGAGGCGTAGACGGCGACAACCGGCAGCGCGGCCAGCGCCTCGCCGACGGCAGCGGCCTGGGCGCGGCCGAGCTCGGTCAGCGGCGGCCCGGGCGGCCGCGAGTCAAGGGAGCCGATGACGTTGGACGGGGTCTGGCCGTGGCGCACGAGCACCAGACGAAGCTCGCTCACGCGATCTCCCCGCGCCGGACGGCGCCGAGCCAGGCGGAGGCGGACTCGAAGTCGAGGTCGGTGGACGGGGCCCGCACCACATCGGGCGTCTGCTCGGTCCGCGGATACGAGCCGAGGAACCGCACCTCCAGGCAGCGCCGGTGCAGCGCGGCCAGGGCATCCCCGACGCGGTGCTCGGCGACATGCCCCTCGATGTCCAGGTAGAACCGGTAGGTGCCGAACTGCTCCCGGGTCGGCCGCGCCTCCAGCCGGGTCAGGTTGATGTCCCGCAGCGCCAGCTCGTGCAGCACGTTGGACAGCGCGCCGACCTCGTTGTCGGTGAAGGCGATCAGCGAGGTCCGGTCGGCGCCGGTGGGCGCGGGCAGGATGCCGGGCTTGGCCAGCAGCAGGAACCGGGTCTTCGCGTCCTTCACGTCGCCGAGCCCGGTGACCAGCTCGGCCAGCGGGTAGTGCAGGGCGGCCACCGGGGCGCTGATGGCGGCGTCGAAGGTGCCGGCGAGCACGTCCCGGGCGGCGCCGGACGTGGAGTTGGTGGCGATCGCGGTGGCCTTGGGCAGGTTGTTGTCCAGCCACTCCCGCACCTGGGCCAGCCCGTGCGGATGGCTGGCCACGGTTTTGATGTCGTCCAGCTCCATGCCGGGCTTGGCCAGCAGGGTGAACTGCACCGGCAGCACGTGCTCGGCCACGGCGACCACCGGCGCGCCCAGCGCCAGGGCGTCCATGGTGGCGGGCACCGCGCCCTCGACCGAGTTCTCTACCGGCACGCAGCCCCGGGCCACGTCGCCCGAGCGCACGGCGGCCACGACGGCGGGGATGGAGTCGAACGGGACGAGCTCGTTCCGCTCGGGATCGGCCAGCTGGCGCACGGCCTGCTCGGTGAATGTTCCCTGCGGTCCGAAATAGCCGATGCGCGACACGACCACACCCTACGACGACGTGGCGAGCCGTCGGCGTTGAGGCATATATCACCCACTCGGACGGTGGCCTCCCCAGTTACGCGGCGTGTCGGTCGCCTGCAATGCTTGGGCGGTGACCGCCGACCCGGAGGGCGACCTGGCCACTCCGCCGCTCGAACTCGTGCTCTGCGCCGTCGAGGCGCCGCTGGCGCAGGCGTGGCTGACCGTCGCCGAGAACCGTCCCGGCATCCGCGTGCATCCCGGTTCGGTGCTGGACATCGAGGCGCAGGCCGTGGTCAGCCCGGCCAACTCGTTCGGCTGGATGCGCGGCGGCATCGACGCGCTCTACTCGCGGGCGTTTCCCGAGGTGGAGCAGAACGTGCGCAGCGGCGTGCTGGCCTACCACGGCGGGGAGCTCCCGGTCGGGGAGGCCATCATCGTGCCAACGGGTGAGGCCGCGCCCGAATGGATGATCAGCGCGCCCACCATGCGTGAGGCCGGCGAGCAGCTGCCGGCCGACACCGTGCACCCCTACCTGGCCGCCCGCGCGGTGTTCCGGCTGTGGCTGCACGGCCGGCTGGACAGCGGCGTGCCGGTGCGGGACGCGGTCCACACGATCGCCATGCCGGGGCTGGGCACCGGGGTCGGCGAGGTCGAGCCGCGGACCTGCGCCCGGCAGGTGGCGGCGGCGTGGGACGAGGTCTTCAGCGAGCTGACCACCGGCAGCTAGCCGAAGGCCAGGTCGCGGACCAGTTCGATCTCGTCCCGGATCGGGATGTCGTAGCAGCCGGTCTCGGGGATCTGCGGCTTGAGCCGCCGCGACTCGTCGACCTCGCCCGGCCGCACCGCGAACAGGCGGAACTCGCGGCGCTGGTAGAAGCGCAGGGCGTCCAGGTTGTCGTTGGTGGTGGTCACGTGCAGCCGATGCACCTGGCGCTTGCGGGCCTCGTCGGCGATGGCCGTGATCAGGGCCGAGCCGACACCGCCGTTGGGGCTCACCGCGTCCAGCGAGACGATCTCCAGGCTGTCCCCGCTGACGTCGTAGGTGAGCAGGCCGGCCAGCCGGCCGTCCCGGACCGCGACTAAGCCCGACAGCTCGGCGGGCCGGAACACGGTGCCGTGCACGATCACCGTCGCGCCCCAGCGGCTCGCGATGAACCGGCCGAGCGCCGGCCGATCCGTGTTCACGACGGGCTTGATCCGCAGCGTGTTGTCGGCCACCCGTCAACGGTGGCACACGGAATCGGCCTTCGGGCTACCTTGTGTGGGTGACGGTGAGCGTGTTGCTCGTCGACGACCACGAGATCGTTCGGCGCGGGCTGCGGGACCTGCTCGACAGCGAGGACGACATCACCGTGGTCGCCGAGGCCGGCGGTGTGGGCGAGGCCCTCGTGCTGGCCCAGGCCCGTCGCCCGGACGTCGCGGTGGTCGACATGCGCCTGCCCGACGGCGACGGCGTCACCCTGTGCCGGGACCTGCGCGCCCTGGCCGGCGGCCCCCGCTGCCTGGTGCTGACCGCGTTCGACGACGAGGAGGCGCTGGTCAACGCCATCCTGGCCGGCGCATCGGGTTATCTGCTCAAGCAGGTCCGCGGCCAGGACCTGGTGCAGGCCGTCCGCGAGGTCGCCGCCGGCCGCTCCCTGCTCGACCCGGTGACCACCGCCCACGTGCTGGAGCGCATGCGCCGTCCCGAGCCCACCGACGAGCTCGCCGCCCTCACCGAGCAGGAACGCAAGGTCCTCACCCTGATCGGCGACGGCCTGACCAACCGCCAGATCGCCGAACGCCTCTTCCTGGCCGAGAAGACCGTCAAGAACTACGTGACGGCGGTGCTGGCCAAGCTGGGCATGGAACGCCGCACCCAGGCCGCCGCCTGGGTGGCCAAGCGCTCGCCCCGCGACTAGCGCGCATCGCCCCTTGCTCCACGTGAGTGGCTCATTTGCGCTCCAACGCCACTTAAGCCACTCACGTGGGCCCAAAAGCGAAGTGAGCCACTCACGTGGACTCGTTGTTAGAGCGGGACCTCCCAGCGGACCGAGGTTCCGTTGCGGGCGCTGGATTCCACCACGCACAGGCCGCCGGCGGCTTCGGCCCGCTCCTCCAGGTGCAGCAGACCGCGGCGGGCGACGCCGGGCGGGATGCCGCAGCCGTTGTCGACGACCTTGAGCCGGAGGCCGTTGTCGTCGCGGCACAGCGACACCGTGACCGCACTGGCCCCGGAGTGGCGCACGACGTTGGACAGGGCCTCCCGCAGGGCGGCCCGGGTGTGGTCGGCGACGACCGGTGGCACATCGGTGAAGTCGCCGTGGACCTCGAACGTGGGCGCGAAGCCCAGGAGCTCGCCGGCGGTGTCGACCTCGGCGCGGGCGGTCTCCAGCAGCGCCGGCGTGGGGTGCAGCGGATCGGTGTTGCGCAGCGACCGGACGGTGGCCCGGACCTCGGCGATGGTCTGGTCGAGTTGGTCGACGGCGTCGGCCAGGCGTTTGCCCTCGGTCGGCGAGAGCTTGTTGCCCAGCTGCCGGCTCAGCAGGTCGAGCTGGACGCCGGCGCCGTAGAGCCGCTGGATGATCACGTCGTGCAGGTCGCGGGCGATGCGCTCGCGCTCCTGGTAGACCGCGACCCGTTCACGGGCGGTCGAGCCCTCGGCCAGCACGAGCGCCAGCCCGGCCTGGGCGGCGAACGAGTTGAGCACATCCACGGTGGCCGGCCCGAACGGCTCGTGCCCGCGCCGCCGGTACACGGCCAGCGCGCCGAGCCGCCGCTCGCTGGTGCCGAACGGCACCACGGCGAACGGCCCGTACAGCCGCAGGATGGGCGGCACGAATGGCGCGGTGCTGGGGTCGGAGGTGAAGTCGCTGACCATCACCGGCTCGCCGCCGCGGGCCACCCGGGCCGCGACCGAGCGCGAGGACAGCACGGTCCCGACCGGGTCCACGCCGCCGTAGGCCGCCTCCACGGTGAGCTTGTCGTCCTCACCGCGCACGCCGACCAGGCACAGGTGCGCGCCGGCCAGGTCGGCGGCACCGCGAACCACCAGCGGCAACACGGCGTCGGGGTCCTCCCCGGACAGTGCGGCGTTGGTGATCTCGGTGGCGACCTGGAGGGTGCGGCTGGCGAGTGCGGGATCCATGATTCGCATTCGAGCCTAGACCGCCTCTCGCCGGCGCGGCCGGATCGTGCCGTCGTTCACCTCGATCACCAGGTCGGCCTCGGCCGCCTCGTCCAGCCGGTGGGTCACGTGCACGACCGTACGACCGGCCAGCCGGGTCCGCAGCCGGGCCAGCAACGCCCGCGCGGTCGGCTCGTCCAGGTGCGCCGTCGGCTCGTCGAGCAGCACCAGGCCGGCCTGGTCGGCCCGCAGCAGCGCCCGGGCCATGGCCAGCCGCTGCGCCTCACCGCCCGACACCGCCGCCCCGCCCGTGCCCACCACCACGTCCAGGCGATCCGTCCAGGCCGCCAACTGCGCGTCCCGCAACGCCTCCCGCAGCCGCTCGTCCGAGGCCTCGGGATCCCCCAGTCGCAGGTTCTCGCGCACCGTCGTCGACACCAGCATCGGCTCCTGTGGGCACCACGACACCACGCTCGGCGCCACCGCCGTCCCGCGCTCGGGGGCGAGGAAACCCAGCAGCAGAGCCATCAACGTCGACTTTCCGGCCCCCGACGGCCCGACCACGGCGACATGGCTGCCGGCCGGCACGTCCAGGTCGATCCCCCGCAGGGCCGCCCGGTCGGCCCCGGGCCAGCGCACGTCGACGCCGGCCAGGCGGACATCGCGCTCTCCGTTCAGCCGGCGAGCGAGGTCGGCGGTGTCGCGGGGAGAAGGGCTCTCCCGACGAGTCGAGCCCTCCTCCCCGCAAGTCCCGGTCAGCTCAGTGACCCGCTGATGTGCGGACCTGAGGGCACCCCACTGCTGAGCTGCCGGGGGGATGGCCGCGACCGCTTCGGTCGTGGCCAACGGCACCAGCGCCAACAGCGGCACCAGCACCGGGTCGAGCCCGGCGGCCGAGGCGGCCAGCCAGGAGCAGATCAGGGTCGCCACGCCGATCGACGCGGTGACGAGCGCGTTGGCGGCCCCGGCGCCGAGAGCCTGCCGACGGGCGGTGGCGGCCAGTTCGGCGTCGGCGGCGGCGAGTTCGGACCGGCGGCGGCGCACCGCGCCGAAGGCGATCAGGTCGGGGGCGGCGTCGAACAGGGTGAGCACCTTGGCCGCGACGTCCCGCCGCCCGGCGGCCAGGGCGGTGGTCGCGCGCCGCTCCACCAGCAGCGCCACCGCCGGCCCGCCGATGCCGGCGACCAGCAGCGCGACCGCCAGCACCGCGCCGGCGGCGGGCAGCACGGCCGCCTCCAGGACCACGGCCCCGATGGCGACGAGCAGGCCGACCAGCGGCGGCACCAGCACGCGGGGCACCAGGTCGCGCACGGCGTCGGTGTCGTCGACCAGCCGCTGCACGCCGTCGGTGCGGCGCAGCGTGGTGGTGCGGGCCGGGCCGATGCGGACCAGGGCTTCCCAGAGCCGGACGCGAAGGCCGCCACCGAGCCGGAACGCGGCGTCGTGGGTGACCAGGCGCTCCAGGTAGCGCAGCGCCCCCTTGCCCAGGCCGAAGGCCCGCACCGCGACCACGGCGACCGCGAGCGCGGCCTCCGGCGGCTGCTGGGAGGCGCGGGCGATCAACCAGGCGGCGGTGGCGGTCAGCGCGATGCCACTGCCCACGGCCAGCACGCCGAGCAGGACGCCGATCATGGAGCGGCGGTTCAGCAGCTCGGTGAGGCGGGCCTTGGACGCCACCAGGTCCGCCTTGACGGCGCTCGTCGCGACCCCGGCGACCACGGCGGCGTCCTCGGGGGCGGCGACGCGGTGCGTGGCCAGCAGCACGCCAGCGCCCCGGTCCGCGGCCTCGGCGATGGCCGCCATGACCAGGCCGGCGGTGGCCGGGTCGAGGTGCGCGGTCGGCTCGTCCAGCAGCAGCCAGCGCGCCCCCTGCTCGACCCGCAGCAGCGCGCGGGCGATGGCCACCCGCTGCCGCTCCCCCGTGGACAGCTCCACGATGGGCCGCTCCAGCAGGTGTTCGGCGCCGACCTTGGCGGCCACGCCGGCCAGGTCCCCGCCGACCAGGGCCAGCTCGTCCACCACGATCTCGGCGCTGAAGGCCGGCCGCTGCGGCGCCCAGGCCACCTGCCGTCGCCAAGTCGACAAATCCACTGTGGACAAGTCGACACCGCCGACCGTGACCAGTCCTCGGGTTGGCCGGACAAAACCCAGCAGCACGGCCACAGTCGTGGACTTGCCGGCCCCGCTGGGCGAATCCAGCCGGGTGATGTGCCCGCGCCGAACGGTGAAGGAAGCGCCGTCGGGGGCGAGCCCGCCGCGCCGCCGCACCGACAGGCGGTCCACCTTGATCTCGCCGTCGGCGACGGCCGCGCCGCCCGGCTCGGCCTGGCCGATCTCGGCTACCCGGCGCACCGCCTCCAGCCCGTCCTCGCTGGCGTGGAAGGCCGCGCCGGCGGCGCGCAGCGGCAGGTAGCACTCGGGGGTCAGGATCAGCACCAGCAGCCCGGTGGCCAGCCCGAGCGTGCCGCCGACCAGCCGCAGGCCGATGTCCACGGCGACCAGCGCGACCGACAGCGTGGCCACGGTCTCCAGCGCGAACGCGGACAGGAAGGCCACCCGCAGCGTGGACCCGGTGGCCTTGCGGTGTTGCTCCCCGACCCGCCGCACCGCCTCGGTCTGGGCCTGCGCCCGACCGAACGCGGCCAGCACCGGCAACGCCCGCACCAACTCCAGCAGGTGCCCGGACAGCCGCGCGGTGGCGTCGGCCGACCTGGCGGTGCGCTGCTCGGTGTACCGGCCGATGAGGATGGCGAACACCGGGATCAGCGGCACCGTGACCGCGATCAGCACCGCCGACTGCACGTCGGCGACCAGGATCGCCAGGCCCACCAGCAGCGGGGCCACGGCCGCGGTGACCAGCGCGGGCAGGTAGCGGGTGAAGTAGGCGTCCAGGGCGTCCAAACCCTTGGTGGCCAACACGGTCAGCTCGGCCGGGCCGTGCGTGGCGATCCACTCGGGGCCGTGCGACAGGGCCCGGTCCAGCGCCCGGGCCCGCAGTTCCTCCTTGGCCCCGGCCGCGGCCCGCGCGGACATGGTGTCCACCGCCCACACCACCACCGATCGGACCAGGACGGCCCCGGCCAGCAACGCGAACGGCCGGTCGCCGTGCCCGGTGACCACCGAGGCGAGCACCGCGGCCAGCGCCCACGCCTGGGCCACCACGGCCATGGCATTGAGCACGGAGAGCAGACCGCACGCCACCAGCGCCCGGCGCGTGCTCGGGGACAGCGCCGGCAGATCCCCCAGCGGTCCTCGGCGGCCCGCGCCGACTGATTCGCTCGCGAGCTCGCTCATGACGGCACGTGCACCGGGGGAATGTGGGCGGCGCTGATCCGCCGCCGGAACACCCAGTAGGTCCAGCCCTGGTAGACCAGGATGGCCGGCGTGCCGAAGGCGGCGACCCAGCTGATCACTTGCAGCGTGTACGGGCTGGACGAGGCGTTGGCCACGGTGAGCGAGAAGTTCGGGTCCACAGTGGACGCGATGATGGTGGGGAAGTCCGACCCGAACAGCGACAGCGTGGCGCCGGCGATGAGCACGCCCAGCAGCGCGAAGGCCTGCCCCTCGCGGCCGGCGGCCAGCCGCGCGAACGCGGCCGCCCCGGCCAGCAGCCCGACCGCGGCGATCATCATGGTGGCCAGCCCGCCCTGGCGCACCTGCACCAGCACCATCAGCGCGGCCATGGGCAGCAGGCAGAACGGTCCGATCCGCAGGGCCAGCGCGCGGGCCCGGGCCCGAATGTCCCCGTCGGTCTTCAGGGCCACGAACACCGAGCCGTGCACCAGGCTGAACCCGGCCAGCGCCAGCGCCCCCAGCACCGCGGGCCAGGTGAACAGCCCGCCCATGCCGCCCACCAGCACGCCGTTCTTGCCGATCGGCAGCCCGGTGGCGACGCCGGCGATGATCAGGCCCCAGCCCAGCGGCGGGATCCAGGAGCCCAGCAGGATCACCAGGTCCCAGCCGCGCCGCCAGCGGTCGCTGTCCACCTTGCCGCGGTACTCGAACGCGACGCCGCGCCCGATCAGGGCCAGCAGGATGAGCAGCACCGGCAGGTACTCGGCCGAGAGCATGGTGGCGTACCAGGGCGGGAAGGCGGCGAAGGTGGCGCCGATGGCCACGATCACCCACACTTCGTTGCCGTCCCACACCGGGCCGATGGTGTTCACCAGCACCCGGCGCTCGGTGTTGTCCCGAGCCAGCAGCCGGGTCAGCATGCCGACGCCGAAGTCGAAGCCCTCCAGGAAGAAGTAGCCCGTCCAGAGCGCGGCGATCACCCAGAACCACAGGGTTGGCAGGTCCACGGCAGGCTCCTCAGTACGCGAACGCGAGCACGTCGTCGTCGGGCTTCTTCTGGTCTGTGGGCGGCATAACGCCCTCCACCCCGGCCTTGGCGTAGCGCACGAGCAGCCACACCTCGACCACGGCCAGCACCCCGTACACGGCGGTGAGCGCGATCAGCGAGGTCAGCACCTGGCCCGCGGACACGCCGGGCGAGACCGCCTGGGCGGTGTACATGAACACACCGTCCACACCGGTCGGATTGGGCACGACCACGAAGGGCTGGCGGCCCATCTCGGTGAAGATCCAGCCGAAGCTGTTGGCCAGGAACGGGGTGGCGATCGCGGCCAGCGCCAGGCGGGGGAACCACTTGGTGCGCGGGATCCGGCCGCGCCGGGTCAGCCACAGCGCCAGCAGCGCCGCGCCGGCCGCGATGCCGCCGAAGCCGATCATGAAGCGGAAGCCCCAGTAGGTGACCGGCAGGTCGGGCACGTAGTCGATCGGCTGCCCGGACAGCGCGCCCAGCTCGGGGTCGACCGGGTAGTTGTGGCCGTATTTCTGCTCGTACAGGGTGGTCAGGTCCTGCACGCCCTTAACCTCGGTGGAGAAGTCGCTGTGGGCCAGGAAGGACAGCAGCGCCGGCACGGTGATGCTCTTGACGTTCTCGCAGTCCGGCCGGGACACGTCGCCGTAGGCGAAGATCGAGAAGCTGGCCGGGGCCTCGGTGTGGCACAGCGCCTCCGCGGCCGCCATCTTCATCGGCTGCTGCTCGAACATGAGCTTGCCCTGGGTGTCGCCGGTGAGCGCGACCGCGGCGAAGGCCACCATGCCGATCCAGGCGCCGAACTTGAGCGAGGCCGACCACACCCGACGGTCGGGATCGTCCACACCGGACAGCTTGTGCTTCTTCCACAGGTGCCAGGCCGAGATGCCGACCAGGAAGGTGCCGGCGACGGCGAAGCCGCCCGAGACCGTGTGGGTGAACGCGGCGATGGCGGTGTTGTTGGTGAGCACCGCCCAGATCGAGGTGAGCTGGGGCTTGCCGTCCACCAGCTGGATGCCGACCGGGTGCTGCATCCAGGAGTTGGCCGACAGGATGAAGTAGGCCGAGGCCGTCGAGGCCAGCGACGCGGCCCACAGGCAGGCCAGGTGCACCGCCTTGGGCAGCCGCTCCCAGCCGAAGATCCACAGTCCCAGGAAGGTGGACTCGATCATGAACGCGACGATGCCCTCGATGGCCAGCGGCGCGCCGAACACGTCGCCCACGAAGCGGGAGTAGGCCGACCAGGTCATGCCGAACTGGAACTCCTGCACGATGCCGGTCACCACGCCCATGGCGAAGTTGACCAGCATCAGCTTGCCCCAGAACTTGGTCATGGCCAGGTAGTGCGCCTTGCCCGTGCGCACCCAGGCCGTCTGCATGACCGCGACCACAATGGACAGTCCGATGGTCAGCGGCACCATCAGAAAGTGGTAGACGGTGGTGATCCCGAACTGCCACCTGGCTACATCGAGTACGTCCACGCGAAGAACACTGCCACCGACCCGGGGTCCCCGCTCAGGTCCCGGCGTCCTGTCCGGTCGGGACCTAGGTCCTGGGTGGGCCGGGACCTAGTGACCCGAGCTTGCGAGGGCACCATTCAGCACAGGGACCTGGTCGCAGACCGAGCTTGCGAGGGCGCCATTCAGCACAGGGACCTGGTCGCAGACCGCCGAGCGCCAGCGCGGTGGGCCTGTGACGCGCGTCGCGGCGCGCGACTCATGCGTTGGGTACAATCAGTGCTGCCTGAGGGGAGTAGTTCCCGGGGTCCGCCCTCATCGCGGCGGCCCGGCGAGGCCATCGACATACTGATTCCGCCATCGGAATCCGGTGCCTCACCCGCGTGATCGCGGGCGAACGAGACCTCCGGCCGGGTGATTCGCGCCCGGTCGGGGTCGCGTGTCCCCCGGTCGGGCCACATGTGGGAAGGACTGCCCCTGTGGCCGCAACACTGCTCGTGCTGCTGACCGCCTTCGCCGTCGTGCTCGCCGTCGAGCTGCCGGACAAGACCCTCGTCGCCACCCTGGTGTTGACCACGCGCTACCGCGCCTGGCCGGTGTTCGTCGGCGTCTGCGTGGCGTTCCTGGTGCAGTGCGTCATCGCCGTGTCCTTCGGCAGCGTGCTGACCCTGCTGCCCGAACGCGTCACCACCGGCGTGGTCGCCGTCATGTTCGGCATCGGCGCGTTCACCTTGCTGCGCGAGGGCTTCGCCGCCGGCGAGGACAGCGAGCAGGACGCCGCCCGCTCCGGCCCCGCCGACGTCTCCTTCCGCCGGGCCGCCCTCACCTCGTTCGGCGTGCTGTTCGCCGCCGAGTGGGGGGACGCCTCCCAGCTGGCCACCGCCGGCCTGACCGCCCACTACGGGCATCCGTTCGCCGTCGGCATCGGCGCCTGGCTGGCCCTGGTCGCCGTGGCCGGCGTGGCCGTCCTGATCGGCCGCAAGATCCGCTCCCGCGTCCGTCCCCAGCTCATCCAGCGCATCGCCGGCTTCGTCTTCGCCGCGTTCGCGGCCTTCGCCCTCTACCAGACGATCGTCAGCTGAGCGCCTCGGCGACGGCCGCCGCGGCGGCGACCACCCGGGGGCCGACGGCGGCCTGGTCGAGCGGCTCCATGGAGATCACTCCGACGCTGGCCCGCAGGCCCGGCACGCCCCGCACGGGCGCGGCGACGCCGTAGGCGCCGGGTTGCAGCTCGCCGGTGCTGTCGATCCACTCCGGGCCGCCCGGCGGCAGGGACATGGCCTTGCCGCCGGCGCCGCGGGTCACCGGGTGTCGCGTGCCCACCCGGTATGCCACGTGATACGTCGTCCACGAGGGCTCGACGACGGCGACGGCCTGCGCCTCGTGGCCCTCGGCCACGGTGAGGTGCGCCGTCGCCCCCACGCCCTCGGCCAGCTCCCGCAGCGGCGGCGTGGCGGCGTTGCGCAGCTGGGGCACGACCTTGGCCGCCAGCTGCAACACGCCGAGGCCCAGCCGCACCTTGGAACCGTCACGCAGCACGAGACCCCGGGCCTGCAACGGAACCAGCAGGCGGTAGACGGCCGCCCGAGAAGCGCCGATGGCCGTGGCCAGGTCGCTGATGCTCGGCGCACCCGTGTCCGAGTCGGCGACGGCCTGGAGCAGGGCGAGGCCCCGCTCCAGGGTCAGCGAGCTCTCACGGGTGGCCGGTTCGACCATGTCAGGCCGCCGGCCTCACGGTGCCGGCCACCTCGGACAACCCGACCACGGCGCCGTCCTCGCCGGGCGCGGTCGCCGTGATCACCACGGTGTCCCCGTCCTCCAGGAACGTGCGCTTGCTGCCGTCCTTGAGCTCGATCGGCTCCTTGCCGCCCCAGCTCAGCTCCAGGAAGCTGCCGCGCTGGTACTTGTCCGGCCCGGAGACCGTGCCGGAGGCGAACAGGTCGCCGGGCCGCACGGTCGCGCCGTTCACGGTCATGTGGGCCAGCTGCTGGGCGAACGTCCAGGCCATGCTGGCGAACGGCGGGTCGGAGACGATCGTGTCGTTCCACGACACCCGCAGCGCCAGGTCCAGGCCCCAGTCGGTGTCCTCGACCAGGTACGGCAGCAGCGGGTTGGGCGGCGTCGGCGGGGCGACCCTGGCCCGGGACAGCGCCTCCAGCGGCGTGATCCAGGCCCCGACCGAGGTGGCGAAGGACTTGGCCAGGAACGGGCCAAGCGGCTGGTACTCCCAGGCCTGGATGTCCCGCGCCGACCAGTCGTTGACCAGCACCACGCCGAACACGTGGTCGGCCGCCGCCGAGATGCTGACCTCGCCGGTGACCGGGCCGCCGCACACGAAGCCGACCTCGGCCTCGATGTCCAGCCGCACGCTCGGGCCGAACACCGGCCCGTGGTCGCCCTTGCGCTGGCCCTTGGGCCGGACCACGTCGGTGCCGGAGACCACGACGGTGCCGGCGCGGCCGTGGTAGCCGACCGGCAGGTGGGTGTAGTTCGGCAGCAGCGCGGCCCCGTCCGGCCGGAAGATCTTGCCGACGTTCTCGGCGTGGTGCCGGGACGAGTAGAAGTCCACGTAGTCGCCGACGGTGAACGGCAGCCGGGCCGACGCCAACGGGGCCAGAGCGGCCCCCTGCGGCGCCCTGGTCGCCGTGACGAGTTCCAGCAGCCGGGCGCGCAGTTCGCTCCACAGCGGCCGATCGGCGGCCAGCAACGGGTCGAGACTGTCGGCCGACACCAGCTCGGCCAGCCGGCCGCCGAACGAGGACGCGATGGGCCGCAGCGGCAGCGCCTGCCCGCCGACCCGGACCGCGACCCCCTCGTCGATCACACCGTAGGGCAGGGTCTGCGGGCCGAACGGGTGATCCCCGGTGAACTCCGGGTCGTCGATCCAGGTCACAGTCCCACCTCGCTAGCGCTCGGCGAGCCTGCGATCAAGTACGCCACTGCGTCGAATGGTTCCCTCGCAAGCTCGGTCACAGCAGCCCCAACTTCTCCAGGTCGGTCACGGGATCGGTGAGCGAGCACGACCCGTAGGACGCGAACACCCCGCGGACCGCGTGCGCGGCCGGGTCGGACAGGGCCTTGGCCTCCTCGGCCAGCTTCTCCCCGTCGGTCTCGGCCAGCGCCTCCCGCACGTCCTTGCCGGACAGCGACCGGGCGGTGGCCACCAGCAGGTTGAGGAAGCCGTGGTGGGTGAAGCCGGACTCCTGCGAGGTGTGCCGGATGGCGTTGTGCAGGCCGGCCGTGGCCTTGAAGGACACACCGCCACCGGATACCACGGACAGGAAGTCGCCCACCTGGTCCACGCTGGGGAACGCTTCGTGGCTCAGGCCGCCGCAGCGCAGCTTCGGCCAGCTGCCGTGCTCGATGACCCGGGCCACGCCGTCGAGCCACTCGGCCCCGCCGCGGCGCGGCTCGACGACGCGGATCACGTCCTCGGGCACGAACTCCGACACCCGCTCCAGCCACACCTCGTCCACGTCGGACGGGGCCGGCATCTCCACCATGCGCAGCGACAGCAGCTCGCTGCGCGACTCCACGATGGACACGGCCTTCGGCACGCCGCCGAGGCCGGTGTCGACGACCAGCGAGATGGCCAGCGGCTTGACCGGCTTGGCCTTGATCAGCTCGGTGATGAGCTCCGGCAGCCGGGACGCCGGACACAGGAAAAGTCCCAGCACACCGGCCCATTCGCCGGACCGCCCGTCGAGGTGTCCACGGACCGCGTCGGCCATCGTCGCGTTGCCCGGCGGGAACAGCGCCGCGTCGTCGACGAGCCTCGCGAGCAGCGGCGGCGTGCCTCGTGGACCGGGCGCACGGAGTTCTACAGCGCTTGACACGGGTGACACGCTAGCGGCGTCACGGCAGCTGAACAAAGATGTCCGACTATCGGACACCCGGAGAGCCCAATGCCTTACTACCGACAGGTCGGCCAGATCCCCCCGAAGCGGCACACCCAGTTCCGCACGCCCGACGGCGGTCTGTACGCCGAGGAGCTGATGGGAGTCGAGGGTTTCTCGTCCGATTCGGCGCTGCTCTACCACCGGCATCTGCCCACCGCGATCGTCGACTCGCGGACCGTCGACGACCGGCGCGGCGGCACCGAACCGAACCTGCCGCTGAAGCCGCGACACTTCACAACACCGGCCCTGAACTGGGCAGACGCCGACGCGATCACCGGGCGGCGGGTGCTGTTCGGCAACTCCGACGTCGTGATCGCCTTCGTCGCCGCGACCGCCCCCAGCCCGCTCTACCGCAACGCCACCGGCGACGAGCTGCTCTACGTGCAGACCGGGGCCGGCGTGGTGGAGACGATCTACGGCGCGCTGCCGGTGGCCGACGGCGACTATGTGGTGATCCCCACCTCTTGCACCTATCGGGTGGCGCCGAATTCCGGCGAGCCGATGCGCATCCTGGTGCTGGAGGCCACCGGCCACATCGGGCCGCCCAAGCGCTACCTGTCGACCAAGGGCCAGTTCCTGGAGCACGCCCCGTACTGCGAGCGGGACCTGCGCGTGCCGGCCGAGCCGCTGCTGGCCGACGGCGAGGACGTGGACGTGCTGGTGCGGCACCGGGCCGGCCTGACCCGGTTCACCTACGCCCACCACCCGTTCGACGTGGTCGGCTGGGACGGCTGCCTGTACCCGTGGGTGTTCAACATCCGGGACTTCGAGCCGATCACCGGCCGCCTGCACCAGCCGCCGCCGGTGCACCAGACGTTCGAGGGCCCGAACTTCGTGGTCTGCTCGTTCTGCCCGCGCAAGGTGGACTACCACCCGCTGGCCGTGCCGGTGCCGTACAACCACGCCAACGTCGACTCCGACGAGCTGATGTTCTACGTCGGCGGCAACTACGAGGCCCGCAAAGGCTCCGGCATCGGCATCGGCTCGCTGTCCCTGCACCCCGCCGGCTGCACTCACGGGCCGCAGCCGGGCGCGGTGGAGGCGTCGCTCGGCGCGGACTACTTCGACGAGACCGCTGTGATGGTGGACACGTTCCGGCCGCTGGAGCTCGGCGAGGCGGCCCAGGCGTGCGAGGACCCCGCGTACGCCTGGACCTGGTCCGGCCGTCAGCCGGCCTGAGTCTCCTCGAACCGCACGGCCGCGATGTTGGGCTGGCCCGGCACTCCCGCGGCGGCGGCGACGCCGTAGCGGGGCGTGCCGGCCACCCAGAGGTACCCGGTGGCGGTGATGTTGGCGACCAGCCAGGACGCCCCGAGCTTCGCGGTGACCGGCAGCCAGTTGCCGTCGGGCATGATCAGCGCCAGCCGCAGCCGACCGACCAGGGCCGGATTGCCGGTCCACGACAGCAGCTGCACCGGATAGGCCTGCCACGGGCCGTTGTCCAGCAGCTTGACCAGGCGGCGCTGGTCGTTGCGCCGGATGAGGCCGGCGATGGTCGTGGTGATCAGGACGAACGCGAAGCCGGCGAGCGCCAGCTGCCAGCCGCCGAAGAACACCGCAACGTCGTAGACCAGGCACGCCCCGAGCAGCGAGGTCACGACCTGAACCAGCCACGCCGCCCGGACCGCCTTGGCCGCGGCGATGCGCGGCAGGTCCTCGCCGGTCGCGGCCACCGGAGTCGGCGCCGCCGGCGTCGGCACCACCCGAGCCGGCAGCGGCACCGGCAGCCCGTCGACGACCACGGCCGCGACACCGTCGGCAGTCGGGCCGACCATCGACACCTCGGTCTGGCGGGCCAACAACTGCCGGACGGAGTGATCCCCGTTGGTCAGGCGCAGGCACAGTTGCCCACCGTCGATCGACAGCAGCGTCCACGCGCCCGCGCCGCCGACCACCTCGCTGCGCACCCGCGCCGCGACCGCCCCTTCCAGCAGCGCCGGCGCCGACGGGAGCCACCACCCCACGCGGCTGCGGAACTGGAACACGCCCGCCAACGTCACCCCGGCCCCGACCACGAACAGCACGCCGAGCGCGCTGAAGCCGCGGTGGGTGAGGAACATCAGCGCGGCCAGTGCCACGTAGGTGAAGACCGGCCGCACCACCTTGCGCCGCCGCCAAGCGTTCAGCACCAGTTGGATCGCCGGATCGCTGTCCAACGGTTGGTCCACCGGCGGCCGCCACATCGGCATGTCGGTCACTGGAACCTCGCGATCGCGACGATCGGGTATCCCGGCACGCCGACCGCCGCCGGCTTGCGCGCCGTGGGCTGGCCGACCATCCACAACGTGCCGGTGGCACTCACGTTGGCCACCAGCTCGGCCGAGGCCTGCTTGACCACCAGCCGATACTCGCCGCCGGGCACGCCCAGCTTCACCGTGAGGTCCCCGGCCGGCACGCGCACGTTGCCCTTCCACTCCTCGACGGTCACCGGATGGGCCTGCCACTGCCCGGTCTTGAGCAGCTTGGGCAGCCGGGTCTGGTCGGTCATCCGGAGCGTCAGGACGATCGCGCAGATCAACAGTCCGACGAACACGATCCAGATCGACGAGAACCGGGACTGCTGCGCGTCGAAGGCGAGCGCCGCCAGCATGAGAACCAGGATGCCCGCCGGCGCCCACATCAGGCGGGCAAATCGGGTGGCAAACCACTGCGTGACCGCGTCCTCAGCCGCGTTCGCCGAGACGCGCGCGATCGGCTCCGCCTCCATCGGCTCAGGCGCCTCGACCACCTTGGCCGGCAGCGGCATGGGCTGGCCGTCCACGAACACCACGGCGTGGCCTTCGGCATCTGGGCCGACCATAGTGATCTCACCCGTGCGGGCGATGACCTGCCGGGTGCCCCACAGCACCGGTTCCACCCTCAGGTGCATGGGCCCGACCGCGAGCACCGTGCGGTTGCCCTTGTGCGCGACCACCCGGGCCGCGACCCGATGGCTGGGATTGCCGCTGAGCAGGCTCCTGGCCGCCGGCAGCCAGCGTCCGACCCGCATCTGGTGCCGGACGCCGGAGATCAACCCCCAGGCCGCGTTGAGCAGGAACAGCACCATCAGACCGATCGAGTGCAAGCCGAACATCGCCGCCGCGAGCACCAGCGGCACGACAATGCCGATGGCCATCGTGCGGCTCCGTCTCGCGTAGCCCTGCATTCGCAGCTCGACCGCCTTGTCGTCGGCCTGCCACTGCTCGGCCGGCCGCCACACGGCGACCGACAACTGGGTGTCCTCCACCCTCGTCCCCCCTATTTCCGTTTACTGAAACCGTGCCGGCGCGACGACCGGATAGCCCGGCACGCCTGCCGCAGTGAGCCGGCCTGTGCCCGGGTCGATCACCCACAACGTGCCGGTGGCGTTGATGTGCGCCACCACCTCCACCGGAGCCGTCTTCACCACCATCCGACGCAGTTCCCCGTCGGTTCGGCTCAACTGCACCGACAGATCAGCGGCCGCCCACTGCGAACCCTCGCTACGCCAACCGAGAACCACGGCCTGGTACTGCTGCCACTGCCCGGCGGCGACAAGCCGTGGCAGCCGCAGTTGCACATATGTCGAGGCCGGGACGCAAACGGCGGACAGCGCCAGGATGGCCGCGAAGAACCAGTTGACATCGAACGCCAGCTCGTGGCGGTTCGCGTCGATGACAAATCCCGCAATGGCGATGAGCATGGCGACAGGTCCGAGCCACTGCAGGCGTGCGTGCTTCCGCGCGTAGGACATCGGGACCTCGTCCTCGGCCCCATGCCAGGAGACCGGGGCGATCGGCTCCGCGCCGATCTGCGCCGGCGCCGAGACGACCTTGGCCGGCAACGGCGTGGGCTGACTGTCCACGAACACCACGGCGTTGCCCTTGGCGTCCGGCCCGAAAACTGTGATCTCGCCGGTGCGGGCGATGACCTGCCGCACGGCCCACGCCGCCGGCCGCACCCGCAGGTATCGCCCCTCGGCCACGACCACAGCACTGTTGCCCCGATGGCCCACCACGACCGCCGCGACCCGCCGGCTCGCACCACGCGCGAGCAGTGTCTTCACCGTCGGCATCCACCGCCCGACCGTGCCCCAGCGCCAGGCAGCGGCAGCGACCAGCGCCGCCGCGCCGAGCCCGAGCACCACCGGGGCGACGAAGCCGTTGAACATCCCGCGAAACATGGCCGCCACGAGCGCTATCCCGACCGCGCCGCCGAGAAAGTGGCGACCCCACGTGCCGTGAACCCGCATCCGCAGGTCGACCGGGTCGTCCTCGGTCTGCCACTGATCGCTGGCTCGCCACACGGCGGCCGACAACAGGGTGTCGTCCACCCTTGGTTTCCCCCCTCTAGTTGAACCGGATAACCCCGGCAATGGGGAAATCAGGAACGCCCACCCCCAGCGTTACACCGGACGCCGGCGTGCCGGCGATCCACAGCCGTCCCGAGGCCCGCACGTTCGCCGCCACGCCGTGCTCCCAGCGGATCTTGGCGATCAGCTCGGCGCCGCCCTCCGTGGCCACGGCGAACGAACGGTCCGCGTGCAACCGGGCCCGGTGCTCGACGAGCGGCGCCTCGAACAGCTGATCGACGCCCAGGTGCCCACGCATCCGACGCAGCCAGCTCCTGGTCATCAGGAGCGCGATCACCGCTGCCGCCACGACGTACAGCGCGGCCAGCACCCGCGGCTGTGGAGCCAGCTCCAGTCCGATGCAGACAGTGATGGCGATGACGAAGCCCCAGCCGACGACGTAGTTCCGCAGTCCGTTGAACGCCGCCCGCTTCGCCTCGCCCCGCGGATCCCGTGGTTGTTCGGCCGGCCGATCGCCCGGTCGCGGCGGCTGGTCCACCACTCGCGCCGCGTACGGGGTCGGCAGCGCCTCCTCGAACAGCGCGGCAAGCCCGCTGTCGTCCGGCCCGACCAGCCACGCGCGCTCGCCGCGCAGGCCCTCGCGAACCCGCAGCAGCTTCTGTTCCGCCCTGATCACGCCCCGCCCCAGCTGTTCGATCTCCACCAGCCTGGCCGGCTCCTCGTCGAGCAACTGGGCCATGTCCGGCAGCGTGCGGCCCACCTTCAGCCGATAGAGCAGCATGAGCAGGCTCAGCGCCAGCACGGCCAGCGTCGCCAGGATCGTGCTCACCGGCAGGCCGAACAGCAGGCACATCAGCGCGAGGAACACGTTCGTGCCCCAGGTCCGGGAGATCCAGTCGCGAACCCAGGACTGCACCCACACCTCCCGCCGCACGTCCGGGTCCTGGCCCGCCGGAGCGCCCGTCGGTGGCTGCCAGACGGCAGTGCTCACCTTCTCCACCCGTCCCCCCTTGGCATAACGCGTCGATTCCTACCAGGGGCGCTCGAACCCGGCAAACGGGCTTCACCCGACTGTGACCTGGGCGAATGGCGTAGTCCTCACCGTGGGAAGCGCTCGGCCGCGTCGCTGCCTGGTCCGGCCAGGCAAGGCAGCGGTCACGAGCGGCCGAGCCCCGCGCGGGACGCGCGGCATTCAAAACTGTCGGTGGGTGCCCATATGGTCGTCGCATGGATGTGGAGGCAGTGCTGGCGCAGGCTCCGGACCGCCAGGTGGCGACCGGGGCCAGCAAGCTGGCGGTCCCGGCGAAGTGGCCGGAACTGGGCCGGGACGACGCCGCGCTGTGGGGGTTGTGCGAGGGCAGCGGCAAGAGCCCGTACCAGGTCTGTGTCGACCTGTCCGACCGTGCGACGAAGTGCTCGTGCCCGTCCCGCAAGTTTCCGTGCAAGCATGCGGTTGCGCTGCAACTGTTGCACGCCAACGGTTCCACTCACGAGGGCAGCCAGCCGGACTGGGTCGGCAGCTGGCTGCGGGCCCGGCACACGCGGTCCACGGCCGAGCGGAAGCCGGCGCAGCCGGGCAAGCGCCGGGAGGAGTCGGTGCGGGCCGGCATCGCCGGGCTCACGGACTGGCTGACCGACCTGTCGGCCGGCGGCCTGCACACTCTGCCGTCACGGGAACCCGTGTGGTGGCAGGGAATCATGGCCCGGATGGTGGACGCGCAGGCGCCGGGCATCGCGTCGGCGATCGGCGAGCTGCGGTCGGTGGTGGGGGCCAACCGCGCCCGCTGGTACGAGGAGGCGACCGACCACATCGGACGGTTGTACCTGCTCACCCGCACCGATTTCTCCGAGGCGGCAAGGGTTCGGCTGGGTTTCACCACCACCGAGCAGGAGGTGCGGGCCGGCGAGAGCTGGGCCGACGACTGGGTGGTGTTGCTGCGTATGGACAGTGACGACGGCAAGGTGCGCACGGTGCGGCAGTGGGCGTGGGGGCGCTCGCGCAAGCAGTGGGTGTACACGGCGCGGCACGCGGCCGGCGGCGCGATTCCGGTGCCGGCAATGACTCCGGGGGCGGAGCTGACGGCGGTGATGCACCCCTATCCGGGCGGATTGCCGAAACGGGTGGCGGTCGGCGAGACGACCCGGTCCGGTCCGGCGGGGCCGATCCCGTTGCCCGACACCTGGGCCGAGGCCCTGGCGGCGGCCGAGCCGCTGCTGGTCAGCGACCCGTGGCTGCGGCTGGTTCCGTTGTGCTGCAAGGCAACGCGGCCGGCACGGGACGACCGGTCGCTGTACCTGGTGGACGCCGCGGGCCACGGGCTGCCGGTGCGGATCGGCACGTCGCTGGAGCGGGCGCTGGCCCAGACCGGCGGCGAGCCGTTCGACGCGATGGGCTTGTGGGACGGGGATTCCCTGCAACTGTGCGCGATCGCGGCGCCGGGCGCCTTCCCGGAGGTGGTGTCGTGAGCACGGAACAGCGGTGGCAGGAGACCGTGCAGCAGCTGCTGGTCGGCACGCGGCGTGGCAACGTCGACCGGGACACGCTGCTGGCCGACTGCGCGGCGCTGGGGTTGGCCCGGTTCGGGGCGCGGCTGCCCAGGACGCCGGACGGTCTGGTGCCGATTTCCCTTGCCCCGCCGGAAAAGGCGCAGATCGCCGGGGAGTCGGCGCGCAACGTGCTGGCCCAGGTGCTGGGCTGGGACGACGAGGCGTTGCTGACCGAGTGGTGCGCGGCGGCGCGCCGGGCCGGAGTCGTCGCGGCGCATGCCCAACTGCCGTCGTTGCTGCTTCTGGGCACGTCTCGGCCGACGCTGCGGGCGGCGATCCGGCTCGTGCTGGGCGCTCGCGGGCAGTGGTTGGCGCAACTGAACAAGGGCTGGTCCTGGGCTGTCGGCGTCGACGACCAGCAGGCCTACGACCCGGACGCGCCGGCCGGCCAGCGGCTGACCGCGCTGCGCCAGTGGCGTCGGACCGACCAGGGGGCGGTCCGAACGCTGGTCGCGGAGCGGTTCCCGCAGGAGCGCCGGGCCTCCGACCGGCAGCTCCTGATCGACGCGCTGGACGTCGGCTTGTCCATCGAGGACGAGCCGATCCTGGAGGCGGCGCTGGATGACCGGGCGGCCGGTGTGCACGACCGCGCGCTGCGGCTGCTGCGCAAACTGCCCGGCACGGCGTTGGCGCAGCGGGCGGAGCGCCGGCTCTGGGACGGCCTGCGCGACGCCGACGTGGTCCCGGACGGCCGGTTCGAGCTGGAGCCGGACGCCGCCGAGCAGCGGGATCTGCTGCACGACGGCAACACCGAGACCGGCATCGCCGGCCGATTGCGGGCGGCCGCCGCCTCGGTGCCGCCGGAGTTCTGGGAGCTGGAGCAGGTGGTGGCCAGCCCGTGGGCGAAGCCGCTGCTACAGGGCATCGCCGACGCGCTGCCGCTGGCCGCCGACCCGGTGCCGTGGGCGCTGGCCGCGTCCGAGGTGCTGACCGGCATGGCCCTGCTGGACGCGATCGACTCGCTGCCGCCGCGGTCGGCCGCGGAGGTGCTCGTCGCCGTCTCCCACGACTGGAAGTACGACCTGCTCGACCATGGCTGCTCGCAGCTGGCGGGGCCGTGGTCGGCGGAGACCACGGAGGCGCTGCTGCAACGCTTCATGGTCGCCGTCACGCCCGGCTGGCGCACCGGCCGGCCGCCACCCGTCCTGCTGACCAGGGGCGATGTCGGCGTGCTGACCGCGCAGTGGCCGCGGATGGCCGAACGCTGGCCCGAACACACCAACGAACAAGCAGTGCTGCATCTGCGCGTCCAACTGCGGGACGCGTTTGATCGAAGGGGCGACCATTGACTTCCGAAATCGTGCTGCGGCCGTCTGCCGAGCAGCAGTACGCCGCCGAGCTCAGCGTCCTCGCGGCGGTCGACGACCGGCCCAAGCCGCCGATGTGGAAGCTGTCGCCGCAGGCTGTCGTCCGCTACGTGCTCGGCGGCGAGCTGCCCGACGGCACCGCGATCACCCCGAAGTACGTCGGCGACCGGCGCATCGTCGAGGTCGCGGTGGCGACGCTGGCCACCGACCGGGCGCTGCTGCTGGTCGGCGTGCCCGGCACCGCGAAGTCGTGGCTGTCCGAGCACCTGGCCGCGGCGGTCAGCGGCGACTCCACGCTGGTCGTGCAGGGCACCGCCGGCACCAGCGAGGAATCCGTGCGCTACGGCTGGAACTACGCCCGCCTGATCGCCGAGGGGCCGAGCGAGGCGGCGCTGGTGCCGAGCCCGATCCTGCGCGCGATGCGGACCGGGGCGGTGGCCCGGGTCGAGGAGCTGACCCGGATGCCGTCCGAGGTGCAGGACTCGCTGATCACCGTGCTGTCCGAGAAGGCGCTGCCGGTGCCGGAGCTGAACTTCCAGGTGCAGGCCGTGCCCGGGTTCTCGGTGATCGCCACGGCCAACGACCGGGACCGCGGCGTGAACCAGATGTCCTCGGCGCTGGCCCGCCGGTTCAACACCGTGGTGCTGCCGCCGCCGGCCACCGAGGACGCCGAGGTGGAGATCGTGGCCAGCCGGTCGGCCCAGCTCGGGCGGGCGTTGCAGCTGCCGGCCGAGCCGCCGGCGCTGGAGGAGGTGCGCCGGGTGGTGCGGGTGTTCCGGGAGCTCCGCAACGGGTCCACTGTGGACGGTCGAACCCAGCTGAAGAAGCCCAGCGGCAGCCTGTCCACGGCCGAGGCGATCTCGGTGATCACCAGCGGCATGGCGCTGGCCGCGCACTTCGGCGACGGGCGGCTGGGGGCCGACGAGCTGGCGTCGGGGCTGCTCGGCGCGGTGGTGAAGGACCGCGTGTCGGACACCGCGGCCTGGCAGGAGTACCTGGAGGCAGTGGTCAAGGAGCGTCCCGAGTGGCGCGACCTGTACCGCGCCTGCCAGGACCACGACCTCGCCGGCTACGCCTGATGCCCAAGCTTCCCGACCGGGTCACGCTGCTCGGCATCCGCCACCACGGGCCGGGTTCGGCCCGCATGGTGGCCGCCGCGCTGGCGGCGATCGAGCCGGAGCTGGTGCTGGTGGAGGGCCCGCCGGAGGCCGACGGGCTGGTCGCGCACGTGAGCGGGCTGACCCCGCCGGTGGCCTTGCTGCTGCACGACGAGTCCGATCCGGCGACGGCCGCGTTCTGGCCGTTCGCCGGCTTCTCGCCGGAGTGGCAGGCGCTGCGCTGGGCCGACGAGAACACCGTGCCGCTGCGGTTCTTCGACCTGGCCGCCGCCGCGACGCTGGGCGAGCAGGACGAGCCGGATCGGGTGGCCATCGACCCGTTGGGGCTGCTGGCCGAGGCCGCCGGCTTCGACGATCCGGAGCGCTGGTGGGAGGACGTCGTCGAGCACCACGCGGCGGCCGATCCGATCGGGCTGGCCCAGGCGGTCGCCGAGGCGATGACGGCGCTGCGGGACGAGTTCGCCGATCACGTCGGCCAGCGCACGCTGCGCCGTGAGGCGGCGATGCGGCAGGCGATCCGCAAGGGCCTCAAGGACGTCGCCGGCCCGATCGTGGTCGTCTGCGGCGCCTGGCACGTGCCGGCGCTGCTGGAGCTGCCCACCGCGACCGCGGATTCCGCGCTGCTCAAGGGTTTGCCGAAGAAGAAGATCAGCGGCACCTGGGTGCCGTGGAGCCACGGCCGGCTGGCCAACGCCGCCGGCTACGGCGCGGGCATCGCCTCGCCCGGCTGGTACGCGCACCTGTGGGAGACCGCCGCGGCCGGCGACACCGTGCCGCGCTGGTTCGCCCGCGCCTGCCAGGTGCTGCGGGACGAGGACCTGCCGGCGTCCACGGCGAGCGCCGTCGAGGCGGTGCGGCTCGCCGACGCCCTGGCGGCCATGCGCGGGCGGCCGTCGCCGGGGCTGGCGGAGGTCAGCGAGGCGACGCTGGCCGTGCTGTGCGGCGGGGACGACACACCGCTGCGGCTGGTGCACGACCGGCTGGTGGTCGGCGAGGAGCTGGGCATGGTCGGCGAGGGCGTGCCCCGCTCGCCGCTGGCCGCCGATCTCGAGCGCCTGCAACGGCGGCTGCGGCTGCCGGCTGCCGCGATCGAGAAGCAGATGCGACTCGATCTGCGTAAGGACATGGACCGGGAGCGGTCCAAGCTGTTGTGGCGGCTGCGGGTGCTGGACGTGCCGTGGGGCGAGCGGGACCAGACCAACAGCACCGGCACGTTCGCCGAGGCCTGGCGCGTGCGCTGGGATCCGAGCCTGGCGGTCGCCGTCGCGGCCGCCGCCCGGCACGGCACCACCGTGGAGGCCGCGGCCGAGCAGGTGTTGCGGCAGCGCGCCAATGACGCGGACCGGGTGGCCAAGGCCGCCGAGGTGCTGGGGCGGGCGGTCGACTGCGAGTCGCCGGACGCCGTGGCCGCCGCTCGCCGGGCCCTGGACCGCTGCGCCGCGGCCGCGACCGACGCCGCCGAGTTGCTGGTGGCGCTGCCGACGCTGGCCGCCACCATTCGCTATGGCTCGGTCCGCGGCACCGATCCCGAGCTGCTGCGATCCGCCCTGCACGGCCTGTTGGCCCGGGGCGCGGTCGGGCTGCCGCTGGCTTGTCGCAACGTGGACGACGACACCGCCGACCAGCTGGTGGCCGCGCTCGACGCCGCCCAGGACGCCGCCGGCCTGGCCGCTGACGACGATCACCGGGCGGTGTGGCGGGACGCCTTGCTGCGGCTGGTCGCGCTGCCCGACGCGCACGGCCTGCCGGCCGGGCGCGCGACCAGGCTGCTGTGGGAATCCGGTGACCTGGACACCGATTCCGTGGCCGCGCGGCTGCATCGCGCCGTCTCGGCCAACGCGGGTGCGACTGCCTTCGTCGCCGGCTTCCTGCGCGGGTCGGCCGCGTTGCTGGCCGCCGACGACCGGCTGTTCGCGCTGATCGACACCTGGCTGAGCGACCTGTCCGACGAGGCGTTCGCCGACGCGCTGCCGTTGCTGCGCCGGGCGGTCGGCGAGTTCAGCACGGCCGAGCGGCGCACCCTCGGCGACCGCGTGATGGCCGGCGACCGCCGGTCCGTCGCGGCGCCCACCGGCGACTGGGACGAGGAGCGGGCCGAGCGCCTGGCCGCCCACGTCCGTGATCTGATCGGAGCTACGGCATGAGCGAGCTTGCGAGCGAATCATTCAACACAGTCCGTCCGGGCACACGGACACCGAGCGCTAGCGAGGTGCCGCAGTGACCGACGGACGGCAACGGCGGTGGCGGCTGCTGCTCGGCGGGGCGGCCGGCGAGATGGGTGGTCTGGGCGAGGACGACCAGCGTCGGGACGGGGCGTTGACCGCGCTCTACGGTGGCGGCGGCGAGGGCCAGGACGGCAAGCGCGGCGCCGGGCTGGGCAACAGTTCCCCGGTGCTGCACCGCTGGCTCGGCGACGTGCGCACGTATTTCCCGACCTCGGTGGTGCAGGTGATGCAGCGCGACGCCGTGGAGCGGCTCGGGCTGAACAAGCTGCTGCTCGAACCGGAGCTGCTGTCCACAGTGGACCCGGACGTGCGGCTGGTCGGCACCCTGGTCTCGCTGTCCAGGGCGATCCCGGCCCGCACCCGGGAGACCGCGCGGGCGGTGGTGCGCAAGGTCGTCGAGGACGTCGAGCGCAAGCTGGCCGACCGGCTGCTGGCTGCCGTGCACGGCGCGATCGACCGGTCCCGCCGCACCCACCGACCCCGACTGTCCGATGTGGACTGGGCCAGCACCATCCGGGCCAATCTCAAGAACTACCAGCCGGCCCAGAACACCGTGGTGGTCGGCGACCTGATCGGCCGGCAGCGGCGCAGCCGCAGCGCCTCGCTGCGGGACGTCGTGCTGCTGGTCGACCAGTCCGGGTCGATGGCCGAGTCGGTGGTCTACTCGGCGGTGTTCGGGGCGGTGCTGGCCTCCATCCGAGCCGTGGAAACCCGGCTGGTCGTGTTCGACACCGAGGTCGTGGACCTGACCGAGACCCTGGATGACCCGGTCGACGTGCTGTTCTCCACGCAGCTGGGCGGTGGCACCGACATCAACCGCGCCGTCGCCTACGGGCAGTCGCTGATCAAGCGGCCGGCCGACTCGGTCATGGTGCTGATCAGCGACCTGTTCGAGGGCGGCGTGGCCGGCGAGCTGCTGCGTCGGGTGCGGGAACTGGTGGCCAGCGGCGTCACCGTGGTGGTGCTGCTGGCGCTGTCGGACAGCGGCGCACCGGCGTACGACCACGAGCTGGCCGCGCGGCTCTCGGAGTTGGGTGCGCCGGCCTTCGCCTGCACCCCGGACCGCTTCCCCGACCTGTTGGCGGCTGCGCTGCGGCGGGACGACGTGGCAGCCTGGGCGGAGGAGGCCGGCATCGCCGTCGGCCGTTGACTCGGTGACCGACACGTCGGCGCTGGTCAGGGAGCACACGTTCGTGCGCTTCCCAAGACCGGCCATCGGAGGTTAGGGTGACCTAACTTGGAGGTGAGCGATGAGCCAGGCAACGTATCGGCCGCCGGCGCCCACCGCGGCGGAACGGGCCCGGACGATCGCCGTGCGGGGTGGTCGCGCGGCCGTGCTGCCCGGCGCCGACGAGGCGTCGGCCTCGGCGTCCCGGACCGTGCCGATGCTGCACCACGTGCACGCGAACGGGGCCGCCACGCTCCTGTTCCGGGACAACGACCCGTTGGTCGAACTGGCCAGGCAGGCCCCTCGCGGCGAGCTCACCGGCATGCTCGAACTCGCCGACACCGCCCCGGTGCCGCTGCGGGAACCGGTGCGCGGGCTGCTGTGGATCACCGGCTGGCTGCGGGTTCTCGACGGCGAGCAGGCCCGGTCGGCGGTGCTGGAGGTCGTCGAGGCCAAGCCTGATCCGCGCCTGCTGGACGCCGGCCACGGGGCCACCGTGCTGCGCCTGACGCCGGCGTCGATGGTCGTCGCCGACGCCGAGGGCACCAGCTCGGTGCGGCCCAGCGAGTTCGGCGAGGCCGAGCCGGATCCGTTCTGCCAGCACGAGGACCAGTGGCTGCGCCACCTGGAGCTGTCCCACCGGGACGTCGTCGAACTGCTCAGCCGGCACCTGCCCGAGCATCTGCGCGGCGGCCACGTCCGGCCCCTCGGCCTGGACCGGCTCGGCCTGCGCCTGCGGGTCGAGGCCGTCGAGGGCGACCACGACGTCCGGATCGCCTTCGCGCATCCGGTCAGCACGCCCAAGGAGCTGTCCGGCGAACTGCGACGCCTGATGGGCTGCCCGTTCTTGACGCAGGTCCAGCGGGGGTGACTGTGCTTGTTGGCGCCGCCTCCGGCGTCGCGGCTCGGCCCCTCGTGACCGGTGCCTCGCCCCGACCGTGCGAAGCACCGGCGGGGCCGAGCGGGCTCCCAGCAGCAGGCAAGTAGCGTCCCCTGCATGGCGGGTACCTTGCGCAGCTGGCTGGCGCCGGCTCGGGTCGTGAACGATCCGATCACCGATCCGGCCGAGCGACGCGGCTACACCTGGGAGCTGCTGATCGTCTTCAGCGCGACGCTCGGCCTGTCCGGGCTGCGCAGCCTGATCTCGCTGCTCAACGCGCTGCTCCAGCCCAAGCCGCTGAACCAGCAGAGCGTCGCGCTCAACGTCCAGCAGGCCACGGTCAGCCTGCTCGACCTGCTCGCGCAGCTGGCCGGCGTGCTGCAACTGCTGGCCTGGGGCGGGCTGGGAGCGTATCTGCTGTGGCGGGCCGGCATCGGGCCGCGGCTGGTCGGGCTGGACCGCACCCGGCCGGGCAAGGACCTGCTCGCCGGCTGCGGGCTGGCCGCGCTGATCGGCATTCCCGGGCTGGCGTTCTACTTCGTGACCAGGGCGATCGGCATCAACCTGAACGTGGTGCCGTCGGCGCTGGGCGACACCTGGTGGCGGGTGCCGGTGCTGCTCCTGTCCGCGTTCGGCAACGCGTGGGCCGAGGAGTCGCTGGTCGTCGGCTACCTGATCACGCGGCTGCGCCGGTTCGGCTGGGGCGAGAACGCCTCGCTGGCCACCGCGGCCGTGCTGCGCGGGTCGTACCACCTGTACCAGGGCTTCGGCGGCTTCCTCGGCAACATCGTGCTCGGGCTGGTGTTCGGCCGGGTCTGGCAGCGGTTCAACCGGCTGTGGGCGCTGGTGATCGCCCACACCATCCTCGACATCTTCTCGTTCGTCGGCTACGCGCTGCTGAAGGGCGTCATCCCCGGGTTGTAGCGAACAACAGATCGCCGGTAGCGCGCTTGATTTGTTTAACAGATGGCTGCTCTGACGGTCATTCTATTTCTGAAATCGCCGTCACACCCGGTTGAGGGGCGACAAATCCACTGTGGCGTGGCTACCCTCGTGGCCGTGACCTCCTCAGATGACTTCACGCCGACGCCCAGGGTCGACAGCGAGGTCGGCCCGCTCCGCACGGTGCTGCTGCACCGACCCGGACTGGAACTGAAGCGGCTGACCCCGCGCAACAACGACCAGCTGTTGTTCGACGGCATCCCCTGGGTCGGCCGGGCCCAGGAGGAACACGACGCGTTCGCCGAGACGCTGCGCTCGCGTGGCGTGGAGGTGCTGCTGCTGGCCGACCTGCTGCGGACCTCGCTGGAGGACCAGCGGGCCCGGGCCGCCGGCGTCTACGCCGCCGTCGAGGAGCGGGCGCTGGGCATCGACCTGGCCGACGCGCTCCGGTCGCACCTGTCCACGCTGGCCCCGTCGGAGCTGGCCACCGTGCTGATGGCCGGCATGACTTTCGAGGAGCTGCCGGCCGCCGAGGGCGCGTCGCTGGTGCGGCACATGCACCAGCCGCACGACTTCGCCATCGCGCCGCTGCCCAACCTGCTGTTCACCCGTGACTCCTCGGCCTGGGTCGCCGACCGGGTGGCCGTGTCGTCGCTGGTGATGCCGGCCCGCCGGCGCGAGTCCTCGATCACCGACCTCATCTACGCCTACCACCCCCGGTTCGCCAAGACCTCCCGTGCCTACGGCGCGCACTCCGCCCCGCTGGAGGGCGGCGACGTGCTGCTGCTCTCGCAGGGCGTGCTGGCCATCGGCGTCGGCGAGCGCACCACGCCGGCCGGCGCCGAGTCCTTCGCCCGCTCGGTGTTCCTGGACGGTCTCGCGCACACCGTGCTGGCCGTGCCGATCGCGCAGGAGCGCGCCACCATGCACCTCGACACCGTGTGCACCATGGTCGATCGGGACGCCGTCGTGATGTATCCGGCGATTCGCGACTCGTTGTCCGCCTTCACGTTGCGGCCCGACGGCGCCGGCGGCGTCACCGTGGACGGTCCCTCGCCGTTCCTGTCCGCCGCGGCCTCCGCCATGGGCATCGACCGGCTGCGGGTGATCGACACCGGCCTGGACGCCGTGACCGCCGAGCGCGAGCAGTGGGACGACGGCAACAACACCCTGGCCGTCGCGCCCGGAGTTGTTGTCGCGTATGAGCGAAATGTCGAAACCAATGCGCGGCTGGAGGACGCCGGCATCGAGGTGCTGCGGATCAGCGGATCCGAGCTGGGCTCGGGGCGCGGCGGTCCGCGCTGCATGTCCTGCCCCGTGCTGCGGGATTCGCTCTGAGCGGAAAACCCGAGCAAATGGAGCAACTCCAGGGAGAGAATGGAAATCGCAAGCCATTCAACGCCCTGGGAGTCCATTGTGGAGTATCGAAAGCTCGGCGGTAGCGGCTGCTCGGTGTCCGCGCTCGCGCTCGGCACCATGACCTTCGGGGCCAAGACCGACGAGGACGGCGCGTACGCGCAGCTCGACGCGTTCGCCGCCGCCGGCGGGACGCTGCTGGACACCGCCGACGTGTACGTCGGCGGCACGTCCGAGACGATCATCGGCAAGTGGTTGGCGTCCCGCCCGAACGAGGTCACCGACAAGATCGTGATCGCCACCAAGGGCCGGTTCCCGACCGCCGAGGGCGACCCGAACGCGGTCGGCCTGTCCCGCCGGCACCTGGACATCGCGCTCAACGCCTCGCTGCGCCGGCTCGGCGTGGACGCGATCGACCTGTACCAGGTGCACGCCTGGGACCCGCTGACGCCGTTGGCCGAGACCCTGGAATTCCTGGACAACGCCGTGCGGGCCGGCAAGATCCGCTACTACGGCCTGTCCAACTTCACCGGCTGGCAGGTGCAGAAGGCCGTCGACCTCGCGCAGGCCCGCGGCCTCGTTGTGCCGGTCACCCTCCAGCCGCAGTACAGCCTGCTCTGCCGGGAGATCGAGTGGGAGATCGTGCCGGCGTGCCAGTCCACCGACCTCGGTCTGCTGCCGTGGTCGCCGCTGGCCGGCGGCCTGCTCACCGGCAAGTACCAGCGCGGCGCCGAGGCTCCCGCCGACACCCGCCTGGCCGACGCCCGCATCGGCAGCTTCTTCGCCCCGCGCACCGCCGAGCAGCGGACCTGGGACGTCATCGACACCGTCCAGAGCATCGCCGCCGAGCGTGAGGTCACCGCCGCCCAGGTCGCCCTGGCCTGGGTCAAGGGCCGCCCGCAGGTCAGCTCCGTGATCATCGGCGCCAGCACCTTCGAGCAGTTCACCGACAATCTCGCCGCCGCCGACCTCGTGCTCACCGAGAAGGAGAACGAGCGCCTCAACACGGCCAGCGAGGTGCCGATCGACTACCCGTACGGCGGCATGGCCCTGGGCCAGCGCAACCGCGTCATCGCCGGCGGCTGGGGCCGCTGACCCCGATGCTGCCCCGGCTCGCCTGGCGAGCCGGGGCAGCCACCGCTCTCAGCGGGCCAGCCGGGGCAGCAGCGCCGAAGCCACCGCGATGCCCAGCACCGCTGTGCCCACCAGCACTGCGAAGTCCAGCCACAGCGCCGCCGGCGTGCCCAACAGCAGGCCCCGCAAGGCGTCCACCTCGTAGCTCAGCGGGTTCACGTGGTTGAGCACCTGAAGCCAGCCCGGCATCAGGTCCACCGGGTAGAGCGCGTTGGAGGCGAAGAACAGCGGCATCGTGATCGCCTGGCCGATGCCCATCAGCCGCTCGCGGCTCATCACCACGCCCGCGATCGTGATCGACAGGCAGCAGAAGAACGCCGATCCCAGCACCACCACGACCAGCACACCCAGCAGCTTCAGGGGATTCGCCGTCAGTGACACGCCAAGGACCGCCGACAGCACCAGCACCACCACCGCCTGCGCGATCGCCCTGATCCCGGCCGCGAACGCCTTGCCCGTGATCAGCGCCGAGCGCGGCGTCGGGGTCACCATCAGCTTCGACAGCACCCCCGCGTCCCGCTCCCAGATGATCTGGATGCCGTAGAAGATCGACACGAACAGCGCCGACTGGGCCAGGATCCCCGGCGCCAGATAGTCCAGGTACGGCAGGTTCCCGGTCGGGATCACCCGCAGCCGGGTGAAGGTCTCCCCGAAGATCAGCAGCCACAGCGCCGGCTGGATCGCCCGGGTGACCAGCTCCGTCCGGTCGTGCCGCAGCTTCTGCAACTCGATCAGGCACATCGTGCCGATCCGGCTCAGCAGCAACACCGGCAGCGCCGGCCCGGTCGCGCCGGCCGGTCGTTCAGTGGTCGCGGCGGTCATGCCCGCCTCCCTTCGCGAGGTGATCGGGTGCGCTAGCCAAGACGGCGGGCCGTTCGCCGGGTGGCGCGGATCTCCCGCAATCCCTTGGCCGCGTCGCCGTCCAGGTCGCCGCCGGTGCTGACGCGGAACACGTCGTCCAGCGTGGCGTCCGGACCCAGCGCCGCCCGCAGTTGCGCCGGCGTGCCCATGTCGGTGAGCTTTCCCTTGTGCATCAAGGCGATCCGGTCGCAGAACTCGTCGGCTTCCTCCATGTAGTGCGTGGTCACCAGCACGGTCATGCCGGTCTCCTCGCGCACCTGCTGGATCCGCTCCCAGACGCCGGCGCGGGCGATCGGGTCCAGGCCGATGGTCGGCTCGTCCAGCACCAGCAGCCGGGGCGCGCTCACCAGGGCCTGGGCCAGCTCAAGCCGGCGGATCATGCCCCCGGAGTAGGTGCCCGCCGGCCGGTCGGCCACGTCCAGCAGGCCGACCGAGTCCAACGAAGCGTCCACTTTGGATGCCCGCTCCCGCCTCGGCACGTCGAACAGCCGCGCGAACAGGGCCACGTTCTCCCGCCCGGTCAGCGTGGCGTCGGCCGAGAGTTGTTGCGGCACATAGCCGATGAGCCTGCGCACCGCCATCGTGCCGCGGGCCACGTCCCGGCCGAACACCGTGATCCGGCCCGGCGGCGACGGCAACAACGTCGTGATCATCCGGATCGTCGTCGTCTTGCCCGCGCCGTTCGGTCCCAGCAGGCCGAACACCTCGCCGGCGCGGACGTCCAGGTCCACGCCGTCCACCGCCATCGTGTCCCCGAAGGCGTGCCGGACATCCGTGCAGCTGACCGCCAGCTCCGTCATGCGCCCACCCCTTCCTCGCCCAGTTCCGCCAGCAGCCGGCGCAGCGCCGGCAGGGCGTTCTCGATCGCCGCCACCTCGTCCTCGTCCAGTGCCGCGAGCGCCCCTTCCACCAACTTCGTGCGCTCCGCCCGCCACGCCGCCTGCCGCTTGACCGCCGCCGGCGTCAGATACAGCCGCGCCGCCCGCCGGTCGTTCGGATCCGTCTCCCGGCGCAGCAGCTCCTTGTCGATCAGCTGATTCACCAGCGTGCTCACCGTGTTGCCGGCCAGGTGCAGCTCCTTGGCCGCCGCCGCCACCCCGATCCCCGGGCTCAGCCGCACCACCCGCAGCAGCTCCGTCTGCGCCCCGCGCAGCCTCGGCCCCGGCTGCCGGCCCTGCAACCGACGCCGCACCACCCGCTTCAGACCCAGCACCGTGGCCATCAGCTCATCAGCGATCACCCTCCGAATGTAGCTCCTAACGAGAGCTAATCCGAGTAAGAGTTTCCTGGGGCTTGAGTCCTTTCACTCGAACGTGTTGTCGATTCATGCGGTCTACGCTTGCCGGTTAACCGGCAAGGGGACCAGGTGGAGATCTACGCGCACATCGACGAAGGCGGCGGGCCACTGCCCAGCGGCCGCATGTACGGCATGGCGGCCGCTCTGTCGACCAGTTCTGACGAGACCGCACTGCGGACCGGGTTGCGGGCGACACTGCTGCCTCACCAGGACCACCTGCACCACCGGGAGGAGGGCGCGAAGCGGCGGATCGAGGTCGCCACAACGATCGCCGAGCTGTCGTTCACCGGCGCGGTCGTCGTGACCAGGACAACGACCAACACTCAGCAGGAGGCGGCCAGAGCAAGACTGCTCACCTGGCTGCTGCCGCACCTGCAACACGTCGAGCACGTCGACCGAATCATCTTCGAGTCGCGGCATACCGGGGACCAACACGATCGCCGCACCGGTCGATGGTTGCGGCAATCGCACCGCATCACGGCTCAGATGCGCATCGATCACGAACGCAAGCGTGGCGATGAACGACTATGGTTGGCCGACTTTCTGGTGGGCAGCTACCTCGCCGCACAACTCCACAACGACCCCGAACCCTGGGAGATCATCACATCGGCCCACGTCATCGACGTGATCACCGACCCCAGATAGCGCGAAACCCGGGCTCCTGCTATCCCGCAGGGGGTCCCGGGTTCACTTCCGGACGCGTCCGCGGACCGCCGGCTCCCCACCAGGGTATCAGTCAGCAGGCGCACGAGTCGCGTCACAATCGAGTGATCGGGTTGGCCGGCCGTCCGCCGCCCCGCGGTGAACCCTCGATGGGGTGAAGGGGTAAACATGGCGGCACGGCCGCCTAGAGAACGAGGAGCCATCGGGGTGAGCGAGCTTGCGAGCGAACCATTCAACGCAGCGCGTCCGCGAACGCGGACACCGAGCGTTAGCGAGGTGTCGCAGTGAGTGGTTTCATCCACTGGTACGAGAACGGGTGGTCGGCCGCTCGGGCCGACCGGACGGTTGCCAGGATCGAGTCGCTGGGGCTGACGCTGTCGGATCCGCAGCAGCAGCGGGCGGGGCTGCTGGAGCGACTGGCGCTGACGGACTGCGCGGCGGTGGACGTGGAGTACTGGCTGGACGAGGAGACGGCCCTGTACTGCCGGTTCCGCCGGGTGAGCGAGGACGTGGTGGCGCAGGAGTTCGACCTGGACGGCCTGTCCACGGTCGAGCAGCACCAGCTGGTGTCGGGCATCGTCGAGCTGTTCAACGAGGACGCGAGCAACACGGTGGGCTTCGTGGTGGACCGCTCGGGCGGCTCGCAGGACGTGGAGTGGGACGACGTGGTGCTGGGCCAGCCCCGGATCGTGACGGTGCGGCCGGACACGTTGGCCCTGCCGGCGGAGCTGGTGGACCGGCTGCACCCGGAGCTGACCCGGCTGACGGGGCGGCCGGTGGGCACGCTGACACTGTTCGACCGGGTGAACGCGGCGGCTCCGGCCTGAGTTGTCCACAGGCGGTGGGTAACTGCCGTGCACAGCGAGCCCCGGTGTGGATGCGCCCAAAGACGCAGCTCACCGGGGTTTTCACGATCCGGACACGATAGTTCTCCACCGGCTGTCACCAGGTTGTCCACAACTGCCCCCAGGTTGTCCACAGAGCTCACCAGCGCGGGGGACAACCGGGTCGGCGGGCGATTTGTCCTGGGCCGTTCGAGGTACCGTTCTTGACATGTCCCCGAACACCGCCACCAAGTTTCACGAGTTGCTCAAGCAGCAGATCCGCAACGAGTTCACGGCCGCGCAGCAGTACGTCGCGATCGCGGTCTGGTTCGACGACCAGGACCTGCCCCGGCTGGCCGCGCACTTCTACCGCCAGTCGCTCGAGGAGCGCAATCACGCGATGATGATCGTCCAGTACCTGCTGGACAACGACGTGCGCGTGGCCATCCCCGGCGTCGGCGAGGTCCGCAACGAGTTCGAGACCGTGCGCGAGCCGGTCGAGCTGGCGCTACAGCAGGAGCGCACGGTCACCGAGGAGATCACCACGCTGGCCCGCGCGGCCCGCGACGAGGGCGACTACCTCGGCGAGCAGTTCATGCAGTGGTTCCTCAAGGAGCAGGTCGAGGAGGTCGCCTCCATGTCGACCCTGCTGCACACGGTCGACCGCGCCGGCGACAACGTGTTCCACATCG
Organism: Kutzneria sp. NPDC052558; assembly: GCF_044547355.1. NCBI lineage: Bacteria > Bacillati > Actinomycetota > Actinomycetes > Pseudonocardiales > Pseudonocardiaceae > Kutzneria > Kutzneria sp. NPDC052558. Next base: position 185,174 of record NZ_JBIUAG010000003.1, on the reverse strand, counting down.
AGGACTTCCTCAGCCGTGAGAGCGTCGGCGCCGAGGGCACGGACCCGACCGCGCCGAGGGTGGCCGGCGGAGCGGTCTGAGCCGAGGGCGTCCGAAGCGGGCGACCTGCGTGGCTGACCGCCGAACCGGGCCCGGTGGCTACGGGTCGCAGTCCTGCACGGCCAGCTCCAGCCGGAGATCGCTGACCACGCTGCCGCTGAACAGAATCCAGTAGTGCGCGTTGGGATTGCCCGGCGCCGGGGCGACCCATTCGCCGCTGCCGGCCGCGTGCGGCGTGGTCTGGAGCGGGTAGGCGACCCGAACGTCGGCGGCGGAGGAGCCGTCGTGAATGCCCTCGGGCGTCACGGCGTCGGCCAGGCCGCCGATGCGGACCAGCCCGTCCTTCGGCGAGAAGACCAGCGCGTACGGCTGGGCGCCGACGCCGCCTGCCCAGTCGTAGCCGACGCAGCCGGCGGCGTTGGGGGCCATGGGATTGGGCCGGATGAGCCCGGTGGCCATCGCCTCGGCCGCGCTCATCCCCAGGCGCAGGCCGAGCACCGTGGTGGGACCGAACGCCAGCGCGGCGACCTTGCTGGAGGTCGGCGTGGGCGTCGTGGTGGTCGGCTTCGGCTTGCTCGTCGTCAGCCGCGTGGCGGTGGGCGCGGGCAGGTCGGCCGCGGTGGTGGGTGCGGCGGCGGTCGTGGTGGTCGTGGCCGGTGGCGGGGTCGTGGTGGTCGACGGCCGCGCGCTGTCGGTCAGGGCGAGGGTCGTCTGCTGCGGCGCGTCCCCGCTCACCCCGAACGCGGTGCCGGCGGCCAGCATCGTGGCCACGGAGAGCATCCCGCCGCCGAAGACCACGCCGGCCCGGCGGCGCCGAACCCGACGGGCCCCGCTGACGATGACGCGGTCGGCCTCGGGCCGCACGCGCACGTCCAGGCGCTCGTCGGCGAAGAGCTTGCGCAGCTCGTCGTCGAGGTCCACCGGGTCACCTCCCCTCCAGGCTCGATCGCAGCGTGACCAGCGCCTTGCTCGCCTGGCTCTTCACCGTCCCCTTGCTGATGCCGAGCGTCTCGGCGATCTCCGCCTCGGACAGCCCCTCGTAGTAACGCAACACGATGACCGCACGTTGCCTCGGCGGCAACCCCCGCAGAGCCTGCCACAGCGGCTCGTTGTCCAACCGGTCGAACTGCTCGAAGGCGTTGTCGGGCAGTTCGGCCACCAGACTCTCGCGGCGGGTCCGCCGCCAGTGGCTGACGTGCGCGTTGGCCATCGCCTTGCGCACGTAGGCCAGCGGCTCGTCGCAGAACGCGCGGCGGCCCAGCCACCGCGATCCGACCTTCTCCAGCACGGTCTGCACGAGATCGGCCGCGTCGTGCGGGTTGCCGGTCAGCGCGTGCCCGTATCTGAGCAGGCCCGGCAGGGCCGTCCTGACGAATTCGGCGAAATCGCTGTCCGCCGCCGCCCGGGTGGTCCTGGCCTCCCGCTGCGCCGGCACGACCGTCCAGGTGCCGCTGCTCTCCGCCCCCACAACGCTCAGTGGTGCACCCACGTCGTGATCCCCTCCCCTGTGACCAACTGATTAGAGGTCGCGCGAGGGGGGCGGAGGTTGCGGGATCAGTTGGTCACAGTTCGGCCAACTCCTTGGGCAGGTGGAAACCACCTTCGTCCGACTGAGTGAACTCCACCGCGGCCACCACGGCCTCGACGTTGATCGGCCCGTACACGTGCGGGAACCAGATGCCGGCCGGGTGCGGCGGCACGCCGGGCTCCCAGCGCACCGGGGCGTCCAGCGCCGCCGGGTCGACGACCAGCAGCAGCAGGTCGTCCCGGCCGGCGAACACGGCGTTGGCCGGGATACTCACGGTGCCGAAGTCGGAGCAGTGCACGAATCCGACCTCGTCCAGCGAGGCGGGCACCAGGGCACCCTCCTGCTCGGCCGCGTCCCACTCGTCCCGCGAGCAGATATGCAAGATCACGAGTTATCCACATCCTCCTGTGGACAGCCGTTATCCGCTGTGGACAACCGGCCGTCATTGTGGGCAAAGGCTTTCAGCGCAGTGTGACCTGGCGTCCGCGCAGACCGTCGAGCGCCCGCCGTTCGGCGTCGGAGAGCTGGCTGTCCACAGCCAGCGCCTCGGTGAGGCGACCGCCGAGCGCCTCCGCGCCCGGCTCCCACTCGCGCACGTGCAGCTCGGTGTCGAGGTCCCAGACCGGCACCAGCAGGCCGTGGGCCCGGAACGAGCCGGCGTAGCGGGAGCCCTCGCCGAGGTGCAGCTCCTCACGGGCGGCCAGCCGGGCCATCGCCTTGAGCAGCTGCTCCTCCGGCTCCGGCCGCACCCAGCGCAGGTGCGCCTTGTCGCCGGCGTCCACCCAGTACGCGGCGTTGAGGCCGTCGCCGGTGAGCCGGGCGCTGGGCATGATCGCGGCGTTGGCCCGTTCCAGGGAGAGCGCCACGTCACCGGTCGGCTGGGTGTCCTCGGGCAGCCACCAGGTGAAGTCGTCGTGCAGCGTCGGCTGCAACGGCTCGTCGGCCTTGAGCACGTCCTGGAGCCGGCCCGGCTCGGACCCGTCGTCGACGCCGACGACCGGCAGCGCGTCGCCCGGCTCGGCGGTCAGCACCCAGCGGATGGCTCGGGCCAGGTCGCGGGACAGGTCGCCGGAGCGGGTCTGCACCTGGAGGCCGACGAAGGCGGAGCCATCGGAGCGGACCAGCGCGGCCGCGGCCATCGGCAGCACGGTGGCCAGCGTGACGACGCGCTCGTGCGGCTCGGCCAGCGTCAGCGGCGCGGTCGCGGACGGCACGAACTCGCGCAGGGCGATCAGCTCCGGCTCGGCGGCCAGGCCCTCGAACGGGCGGGCCACCATCACGTCCGCCGGCCCGCCGGCCATGCCGTGGCACGCCTTGTACCGCTTGCCCGAACCACACGGACACGCCTGCCGCGGGTTGATCCCGTCGGCCGTCGCCGTTGTCCTCGCCGCGCGCTTCTCAGCCGTCCGCCTGGACACGGTTCCTCCTCGCAGTGGGGCCCGGGTCACTCCCCGGGTAGGGATTGGGCGACCGTAGCCGACGGCCCGGACTCCAGGTGGCGACGGGTGTTCGCGGGGGTGTTGGTGGCGAGGTAGCGCACGCCGGCGCGGCGGCACAGGTCGATGTCGGCGGCGTCGTCGACGGTCCAGACGTAGGTGTCGTGGCCCTGCTCGGCGCTGCGGGCGACGTAGTCGGGGTCCTCACGCAGAAGGTGTACGCCCGGACCGGTGATGTCGGCCCAGTCCGGCAACGCCCCGCCACGAAGGCCGGGCAGGAAGCGGTCGAACAGCAGCACCGTCGGCAGCTGGGGCGCGTGCTGGCGGACGCGGCGCACCGCCAGCCGGGAGAAGGACATCACGACGACGCGCGACGCGTCCTTGCTGGTCGGCGTGCTCAGGCCGTGCCGGCGGAGCAGGGCGAGCATCTTGGCCTCGACCAGGCCGGTGTAGCGGACCGGGTGCTTGGTCTCGATGAACAGCTTCACGTGCGACGGGCCGTCCTTGAGCAGGCCCAGCAGGTCCTCCAGGGTCAGCAGGCCGCGCTCGTGCTCCTCGGCCGACGGCTGCGCGACCGGCTCGCGCACCAGGTCGTCGGCCGATTCGGGCAGTTCGTGGTGCCAGCCGCCGAAGTCCAGCTCGCTGAGCCGGGCCAGGGTGAGAGCGCTGACCACGCCGCGGCCCGAGGAGGTCCGGTTGACCGTGCGGTCGTGCACGCAGACCAGGTGCCCGTCCCTGGTCAGCCGGATGTCGCACTCGAGGCCGTCCGCGCCCTGCTGGAGCGCGAGCTCGTAGGCGGCCCTGGTGTGCTCGGCGCGGTGCTGGGACGCGCCGCGGTGCGCGACTATCTCGGGAGTCACGGTTCGCATCATGCGGCAATCGGGTGAACGAACGGTGACCGGGGCAACGCTGGACCACGGATGGGTGAGCGAATTACCGTCGGTCACCATGATGACGTTCGACCCGAAGGACCCGGCGTTCATCGCGGATCCCTATCCCGTGTTCGCCGCGATGCGGGCCGAGGGCGAGGTGCACCGGCACGCCGACTTCGGGCTGCCGGTCACGCTCTCGCACGCGGCGTCCGCCGCCGTGCTGCGGCACCGGGGTCTCGGCCGGATCTGGTCGGACGCCAAGCCGGTGGACGCGTTCGCCGCGTTCAACCTGCTGCACCGCAACTCGCTGCTGGAGAACGAGCCGCCCACGCACACCCGGCTGCGGCGTCTGGTGTCCGGCGCGTTCGGCCGTGGCCACATCGAGCGGCTGCGGCCGTGGGTCGGCGAGCTCGCCACCCGGCTCGTCGACGAGGTCGCCGCGCGCATCGACGCCGACGGTCAGGCCGACCTGCTGGAACTGGTCGCCGCGCCGCTGCCCGTCGAGGTGATCGCCGAGCTGCTCGGCGTGCCCGCTGAGGATCGGGCGCTGCTCCAGCCGTGGTCGAACTCCATCGTCAAGATGTACGAGTTCGGGCTGCCCGAGGAACAACGCAACCGGGCCGAGCTGGCCGCCGCCGAGTTCGTCGGCTACCTGCGGGAGCTGATCGGGCTGCGACGCCGCAAGCCCGGCAGCGACCTGGTCAGCGACCTCGTCGCCGAGACCGACGCCGATGGCGGCAAGCTCACCGAGGACGAGCTGGTCGCCACCGCCGTGCTGCTGCTGATGGCCGGGCACGAGGCCACCGTCAACGTGATCGGCAACGGCGTTTTCGCGCTGCTGCGACACCGTGACCAGTGGCAGCGGCTGGTCGACGACCCCGGCCTGACCCCCTCCGCCGTTGAGGAACTGATCCGCTTCGACTCGCCGCTGCAGCTGTTCGAGCGCACCGCCACCGCCGAGGTCGAGATCGCCGGCATCACCCTCCGCCCCGGCGACAAGATCGCCGCCCTGCTCGGCGCCGCCGCGCGGGACCCGCTCGTCTTCGCCCGGCCCGACACCCTGGACATCGGCCGCTCCCCCAACCCCCACCTGGGCTTCGGCGCCGGCATCCACTACTGCGTCGGCGCCCCGCTGGCCCGCATCGAAGTGGGGGCGACGCTGGCCGCCCTGACCAGGCGCCTGCCCAAGCTGGAGCTCGCCGCGGAACCTGAGCGCCGGGCCGAGTTCGTCATCCGGGGTCTGAGCTCACTGCGCCTGACCAGCTAGTTTCCGCTTGTCCACAGGCCCCGAGTTGTCCACATCTGGATCTTCACCCACCCCGCTGTTGATCTTGCGTTGGTAGGATGGGTCTGGGCACGCCCCCCGGGAGTGGTGGGTGGTGCGGTATTGCAACCTAGCGCGGCGAGCCCGCCGGTCGGGTGGCGCGCAGCGGCGGCTCGGGGGCGTCGACGACCTTGACGACCCGGAGGCGGTGCACGGTGGCCAGGTCGATCGGCTCCAAGAGCAGGGTGATGCGGGTCACGAACAGGGCCCCGGTGGCGGCGACGAAGGCGGCGACGAGGTCGGCGAGCAGGTGCAGCTCCACGCCGTTGGCCTGGGCCTGGACGCTGGTGCCGAACAGGAGCAGGAGCCAGACGACGGCGAAGAGGAGCTCGCTGGCGACCCAGGCGATCCACCAGAGGCGGAGCAGCCGGGAGGGCTTGGGGCGAGCGGTGACGGGCTTGCGGGCGGCGGCGTGTTCGAGCTCGGCGAGGACGGAGCCGGCGACGGCCAGGTTGAGGCCGGGCACGAGCAGGCCGATGAGCACGTCGCGAAGCGAGCGGGCGGGGCGCTGACCGGTGACGTCGGCGGCGACGTCACGGGCCCGCAGCACCCAGAGCACGCCGAGCGCCAAGGCGGACAGGGCGGCGAGCCCGGAGACGACGCCGGCGGTCACGACGAGGGCGTCGGAGAAGGCGACGACGCTGCGGGACAGGGCCCCGTTGCGGCTGAGGATGAGCAGCACGTACCGCCAGCCCTCGCCGACGGCGGCGATGCCGAGGGCGGCGGTGGTGACCCACAGGGTGGCGACGAGGTTGCGGGACAGCATGCGCAGCTGGTCCAGCGGCTTGGCCTTGGCCCGGCGGCCGAGCGACACGGGCCAGCGCCAGCTCAGCTGAGGGAACCCCCACCGCGGCGGCACGGGGTAGGAAGGCGGCCCGGTGTAGGGCAGCGGCCGCCGCGGGAGGCCGCGGGGCGCGCCGGCCTGCGGCGGCGGGGTCGCCACCCACTGCCACCGCCCGGCCATGCTCAGATCACCTCGGGGACGACGCCCTCGGCGGCGACCAGCGGCAGCCCGGAGATGTGCCACGACTGCATGCCGCCGTCGACGTTGACCGCGTCCCAACCGTTCTGGTTGAGGAACACGGTGGCCCGCGCCGACCGGCCGCCCATGCGGCACACGACGTACACCTCACCGGAGTCCTGGGGCACCTCGCCGACGCGCTCGGCCAGCTGGCCGAGCGGGATGTGGATGGCCTGCGGCGCGTGTCCGGCCTCCCACTCGTCGTCCTCCCGGACGTCGAGCAGCACGGCGTCGACGGGCACCTGGTCGACCGACGTGGTCGGCACCTCCTGCGGCATCATGCCCCGAATGCTGCCACGCCAGGGCGTGCGACCGGCGTGAACCCCCACCTCAGTCGATGTCGGCGACGGCCTCGCCGATGGCGACGAGCTGGTCGGAGGTCAGCGGCAGGGAGTGCCGGCCGGCGCCCTCGGGCACGGCCAGGGTGCCGGGTTGGGCGTCGGCGACCTGGGTCCAGTCGGGGCTGGAGAAGCCCTCGGAGGTGACCACGTACTGCCGGTGCGACGGCGTGTAGACGCGCAGCGCCTGCGACGGGTGGCCGGGGTCGTACTTCAGCTCCCCGTAGAGCTGCATGACGGTGCCGTCGCCGAGGGTCTTGCGCTGCGGCGGGGTGCAGACGCCGTTGACGAACTGCTCGCTGTCGGCGGCCTGGGTGGGCGTGCCGCTGAAGCCGCGCACCTCGATGTAGACGCTGCCGCCGCCCCCGGAGTCGAGGACGTCGGCCCAGGTGCTGGCCAGGATGCCGTCGCTGCCGGGGGGATTGACCGTGGCGGTGGACCGGGTGATCTTGGTGGCGGCTTGGGGGTCGACGTCGTGCAGCGTCTCCAGCAGGACCTTGTTGATCTTGTCCAGGTCCACGGTGTGGGCCGTGGGCTCGCCGGGCACGTTGACGCCGTTGGAGCAGTTGTTGCTGTCGGGCCGCCTGACCGAGGCCTGCGGCGGAATCATCCACCCGGTCAGCGTGGGCGAGCCGCTCGCCGGCGAAGCGGCGCTCACGTGGTCGGTGTTGGCGGGCAGGCTGCCGCGCAGCACGGAGCTGGCAACGCCGACACCGGCCACAACGGCGACCACGCCGAGCGTGGCCCCCATGCGCCGGGCGTGCATTCGACGGCGGCCGCGCCGCACGACATCGTCGAGCATGGTGTGCACGGGCGGCGGCGCCTGGCCGTCGACCACGGCGCGCAACAGGGCGAGGAGTTCCTCGTCCTCGGCGTCCACGCTGCTCACCTCGCCGCCTGCAACAAGCCGGTCACCGCACCGTACGCCTTGCGCAGGGTGATCAGGCCGCGCGCGGTCTGGCTCTTGACCGTGCCGGTGCTGCAACCGAGGGCGTCGGCGACCTCCTCGACCGACAGGTCCTCGATGAACCGCAGCACCAGGACGGCCCGCTGCCGCGCCGGCACCGCCTGGAGGGCCTTGAGCAGCGACGGCCGGTCCTCGACGCTGGAGGTGTCCTGCTCGACGACGATCTCCGGCGGGTCGGCCATCACCTGCTCGCGCCGCCGCCCGCGCCGCTTGGTGTCGAGAAAGGCCCTGGTCAGCACGGTGTGCAGGTACGCGTCGGCGCTCTCGATGCGGACCTTGTTCCAGCGCGCGTACATGCTCACGAACGCGGTCTGGGCGATCTCCTCGGCCTCCAGCCAGTTGCCGCACAGCGCGTGCGCCATCCGGCGCGCGCCGTCGAACCGGCTGGTGAAGAACTCGGCGAAGCCGTCCTCACGTCTTGCCACGTCTTGGGGGACGCTTCGTCCCCCGAACGGGTTGCGCATCGAGGTCAGGCCGTCGTCGAGGAGGAACGCCGGGACCGCAGCCGCGAGCGGATGGCCAGCTTGCGGTGGCGGCCGTCGGTCTGGCCGTCGCCGAAGCGCAGCACGTCCCGGTCGCGGGTGAAGCCGAGCGGGTCGGGGGCGTGCAGCCGGAGCATGATCCGGTTGACGTCCTCGGGCCGCCGCCTGCTGGTCGCCTTGCTCACGATGATCATGGTGAGGAACGCGACCGGCACGGTGAACAGGGCCGGCTGCTGGACCACGGCCGGGGCCCAGTTGCCGGTGTAGCCGCTGATGATGTTGGTGACCAGGGCCAGCGCGACCAGGCTGCCGCCGAGCACCATGCCGGCCCCGGCGCCGACCCAGGTCAGGCCCCGCCACCAGATGCCGAGCATGAGCACCGGGCAGAAGGTGGACGCGGCCATGGCCAGCGCCATGCCGACGCCCAGGGACACGTCGTTGCTGCGCAGCAGCAGCGCCCCGACCAGCGGCGCGACCACCACCAGCACAGTGGACCAGCGGAAGTCCCGGACACGGCCGCGGGAGACGTCGGTGGAGACAACGCCGGCAAGGCTGACCAACAGCCCGGACGAGGTGGACATGAACGCCGCGAACGCGCCGGCGGCCACCACCGCGCCCAGCAGCTGCCCGGGCAGCCCCGGCAGCATCGCCGAGGGCAGCAGCAGCACCGCCGCGTCGGTCTTGCCGGTGACCAGCAGCTGCGGCTCGTAGATGCGGGACAACGCGCCCAGTAAAGCCGGGAACAGGTAGAAGGTGCCCAGCAGCAGCAGCACGTGCAGCGTCGTGCGGCGGGCCGAGCGGCCGTCGGGGTTGGTGTAGAAGCGGGCCAGCACGTGCGGCAGGCCGAGAATGCCCAGGAAGGTGGCGAAGATCAGGGAGTAGCTGTCGAACAGCGCCGGCAGCCCGCCGGACTGGGGCCGCAGCCAGTCGGCGTTGTCCTGCACCGCGCCGGAGATCGTCGGCACGGCCGTGCCGGCGCTGAAGGTCAGCTGCGTCTTGGGCCCGACCTTCTGCTCGCCGACGTTCCAGAACGCCCGCCCGTCGGCCCGGCTGCCGTTGACCCAGCCGTGCACGTCCAGCCAGGTCGGCTCGGGGACCTCCAGCTTCACCGCCTGCTCGAGGGTGACGGTGGTGCTCTGGGTGAACATCGGCGGCCCCGACGCGGTCAGGCTCTGCTGCCCGTCCGGCGGCCCGCTGCCGGCGAACACCACGCACAGCGCGAACGCCGGCACGGCGATCGCGAACAGCTTCACCCAGTACTGGAACGCCTGGACCAGGGTGATGGCCCGCATGCCGCCGCTGAGCACGTTGACCACCACGACGATCGTGACCACCACCACGCCCAGCCAGTCCGGCGCCCACGGCAGCACGATGTTCAGGGTCAGGCCGGCGCCCTGTAGCTGCGGGATCAGGTAGATGTAGCCGATGGCCACGGTGATCACGGCGGCGATGCTGCGCAGGCCGCGGGAGCCCAGCCGGGCCTCCACGAAGTCGGGCAGCGTGTACGCCCCGGAGCGGCGCAGCGGGGCCGCCACGAACAGCAGCAGCGCCAGGTAGCCGGCGGTGAAGCCGATGGCGTACCAGAGCTCGTCCGGCCCGTTCTTGAGCACCAGGCCGACGATGCCGATGAACGAGGCCGCGGACAGGAACTCGCCGGCGATGGCGGCGGCGTTCTGGTGGGCCGAGACCCGGCGGCGGGCGACCAGGAAGTCCCGGGTGGTGTTGGCCGTCCGGGAGCCGTGATAGCCCAGGTAGAACGTGCCGAACACGATGACGGAGATGCTCACCAGGGCCAGCGTGTTGATGCCCATGTCAGCGGTCGACCATGCTGACGAAGTCGCGCTCGTGCCGCTCGGCCCGCCGCACATACCACACGCCCAGGCCGTAGAGCAGCGGATACGGCAGCGCCCCGAGCAGCACCCAGGGCAGCCGCACGCCGAACACGGTGAGATCGCCGAACGACGGGAACAGGAAGAACAGCAGCGGCAGGCTGGCCAGCGAGACGATGAGCAGCACCGCCATCCAGAACGAGGTGCGGAACTGGGCCCAGACCAGGCTGCGCACCAGGTGCTCGCCGACGCTGGTCTGCTCCTCCAGCTCGACGATGGTGCGGGCGACCGTCTTCGAGCCCTTGGCCTCGGCCAGCACCACCTTCTTGCGCCGCGGCGGCTTGCGCGGCGCTTGCGGCGGCTCGACCGGCACCAGCTCGGTCGAGGGCTTGTCGGGCGTCCGCTCGCCGGTCATGTGCCGGCGCCCCAGCCGTGCTTGGGCTGGCGGACCAGGCGGTCCTTGAGCTCGCGGGTGTGCCGGCGGCTGACCGGCAGCTCCTTCTCGTCGGCCCCGGCCCCGACCACCACGGTGTAGCCGGACGAGCCCATGCGCAGCTCGGTGACCAGCGGCAGCGACACCAGGAAGGACCGGTGGATGCGGATGAAGCCGGCGTCGGCCCAGCGTTCCTCCAGCTGGGCCAGCGGGATGCGGACCAGGTGGCTGCCCTCCGCGGTGTGCAGCCGGGCGTAGTCGCCCTGGGCCTCCACGTACCGCACGGTCGAGCGGGGCACCAGCTTGGTGGTGCCGGCCAGCTCGACCGGGATCACCTCGTCGTCGTTCTGCTGCTCGATCACGCCGCCGGCCGGCGCCGCCGGGGCGGCGCTGAGCAGCCGGAACTTGGCCACCCGGTCGATGGCCATGTCCACCCTGGCCTGTTGCGGCGGCTTCACGATGTAGTCCAGCGCGCCGAGCTCGAAGGCGGTGACGGCCTCCTCGGACAGGCCCGTCACGAACACCAGCTGCGGCTTGTCGTGGAAGGCGTTGATCACCTGGGCCAGTTCGAGACCGGACAGGCCGGGCATGGAGATGTCGGCGAAGACCGCGTCCACGGGGCACAGCCCGCGGTCCAGCCGCTGCTTGGTCTCGGGCGTGCTGCCTCGGATCACGCGCAGCGCCTCGGCCGCGTCGAAGGCGGTGATGACCTTCTCGACCTGCGGATTCTGGCTGAGCAGGTAGGCCAGCTCGTCCAGCCCGTGGGCCTCGTCATCGACGGCCAACACGAGGAGACGGGGGGTGGTGTCCTGAATGCTCACTGTGCCGCGCAATCTTGCCGATCGACCGGTGGGTGTGTCCATCTTCGACCACCGTTCGATCGGGGTGAAGCCGGCCCCACCACTCGGACGCCGACACGGGCCACGCACCGTCAGGTACGTGGCCCGGCGGGCCGGCGGTTCAGAGCCCGAATCGGGACCAGGCGGCCCGCTGTTCGACGGCGTCGATGGCGGACAGCACCTTGTCGCCGGCGGTGCCGAACAGGGCGCTGCCGCCGCCGGCGATGCCCAGCCGGGCCAGCAGCGGCCTGCGCGATTCGGCCACGGCGATCTCGGCCTTGGGGAACCGCTTGCCGATGACCTCCCGCAGCGAGCCCAGCCCATCGACCAGGCCCAGTTCCAGGGCCTTGGACCCGGTCCACACCTCGCCGGTGAACAGGTCGGGGTTGTCGGCGAGCTTGTCGCCTCGGCGCTGCTTCACCCAATCGGTGAACTCGGTGTGCAGTTCGCCCTGAAGGCCCTTGAGCCAGGCCACGTCCTCGTCCTTGACCGGGCTGAACGGGTCGAGCCGGTGCTTGTGCTCGCCGGCGGTGAAGACCCGGCGCTCGACGCCGAAGCGCTCCAGCAGGCCGGTCAGGCCGAAGCCGGCGGTGATGACGCCGATGGAGCCGACCATGGAGGTGCGGTGGGCGTAGATCTCGTCGGCGGCGCAGGCCAGCCAGTAGCCGCCGGACGCGGCGACGTCCTCGCAGAAGGCCAGCACCGGCACGTTCTTCTTGGCCGCCAGCTGCCGGATCCGCTCGCCGACCAGCGCGGACTGGGTGGGCGAGCCGCCCGGGGAGTTGATCGCCAGCGCCACCGCGAGCAGCCGGTCGTGGCCGAACGCCTTGGTCAGCGCGCTCTCCACGCCGTTCAGGCTGATCGAGCCGCGGCCGACCGGCGAGGGCGTCGGCGTGATGACGCCGTGCAGGCGCACCACGGCGACCACCGGGGACCGGTCCATCCGGTCGCCGAGGATGGGCAGCTTGGCCGCCAGCTTGTCGGTCAGCTTCTCCGGCACGTTCACTGCGGCACCTCGCTGGCGCTCGGTGTCCGCGTTCGCGGACGTTCTGCGCTGAATGGTTCGCTCGCAAGCTCGCTCACGCCGTCGAATTTACGCGTGAACGGTGTTCAGCGCCGCCATGACATTGCTCTGGGGCGCTTCAGCGGACCGGGCTCAGCCGAGCGCGCCGTTCGTCCGGGCCCGGACCCTCGTCCGCGCCGTCGTCGGGCACCACGGCCAGCACCGGTCGCACGCCGGGGCTGAACTTGGGCACCCGCATGGTGACCTTCATGCCGGCGTCCGGGGCGGTCTCCACCATCAGCGCGTAGTCCTCGCCGAAGACCGTGCGCATCCGGTGGTTGATGTTGCCGATGCCGACGTGGGCGCCGGACTTGTGGGCGTCCTTGAGGTCGTCCAGCAGCAGGTCGGCGTCCATGCCCACGCCGTCGTCCTCGACGCTGATCAGCGCCTCGCTGCCGTTGTCCTGGGCGATGATGGTGACCGTGCCGCCGCCGGGCTTGTTGGCCAGGCCGTGCTGCACGGCGTTCTCGACCAGCGGCTGGAGCACCAGGAACGGCACCACCACATTGAGCACCTCGGGCGAGATGCGCAGCCGCACCGACAGCCGCTCGTTGTAGCGGGCCCGCTGGATGGTCAGGTACCGGTCGATGTTGCGCAGCTCCTCGGCCAGCGTGGTGAACAGCCCGTTGGCGCGGAAGGAGTAGCGGGTGAACTCGGCGAACTCCTGGAGCAGCTCGCGGGCGTGCTCGGGGTCGGTGCGGACCAGCGAGCCGATGGCGTTGAGCGCGTTGTAGACGAAGTGCGGCGAGATCTGCGCGCGCAGCGCCTTGACCTCGGCCTGGGCCAGCCGCTGCCGGGACTCCTGGAGCTCGCCCAGCTCCAGTTCGGTGCAGACGAAGCGGGCCACCTCCTGGGACATGCGGTAGAGCCGCTTGCTGCCGACGCCGCCCACGATGATCAGCGCGCCGCGGGTGCGGGACTCCACGATCAGCGGCACGATCACCGCTTGGCGCATCTTGCAGTTGCCCTTGTCGGTGCACTCGAGCTCGTCGTGCTCGACGAACTCCTTGCGTTCACCGCTGATCGCCTTGACGATCGCGTCCTGGAGGTCGACGTAGTGCTCGTTGGCGTCGCCGTCCCAGGACAGCAGGGCGCCGCGCTCGTCGGTCATGCCGACCGCCACGCACTTGAGCAGTTCGACCAGGTTCTTGCACGCCTTGTCGGCGGCGTCGGGGGTCAGCCCGTCCCGCAGGTCCGGCGCGGCCTTGGACATGCGGTGCAGCGCGTCGGCGACGGCTTCGTCGACCGACGTGCTGACCCGCCGAGCCCGGCACAGGAGAACGAACAGCCCGAGCACGGCGAGCGTCGCGATGATGCCGAGCACGGTTTGCTCGGTCAGGAGCTCGACCACCCCGTTATGCTCCGCCGAACAGGGCCGATGGGCAAGCTCTCGTCAGGCTGACGGACGGGCGTATCGGTGAACGGTCCACTACCGGCTGCGACCGAGTAGACATCCGATGAATCACCGTGCAGGGTAGTTCCGTGCCTGGTCCACGAGTTGGTCTGTTCGCCACCTGCCTCACCGACACGTTCTTCCCGTCGACCGGCCGCGCGGTGGTCTCGCTGCTGGAGCGACTGGGGTGTCAGGTCGACTTCCCGATGGACCAGACCTGTTGCGGCCAGATGCACTACAACACCGGCTACCGGGACCAGGCGCGGGCGCTGGCCGAGAAGTACGCGACCGTGTTCGCCGGCTACGACGCGATCGTGGCGCCGTCCGGGTCGTGTGGCGGCATGGTGCGTGAGATCCACCCCGAGCTGCACGGGTCCTCCGATGCCTTCGCCCGCACCTATGAGCTGTCGGAATTCATCGTCGACGTGCTCGGTGTGACGGATGTCGGCGCCTATTTCCCACATCGGGTGACCTACCACCCGACCTGCCACTCGCTGCGGATGCTGGGCGTCGGGGACAAGCCGCTGCGGCTGCTGCGGGCGGTGCGCGGCCTGGACCTGGCCGAGCTGCCGGAGGCCGAGTCCTGCTGCGGCTTCGGCGGCACCTTCGCGGTGAAGAACGCCGACACCTCCACCGCCATGCTCGGCGACAAGATGCGCTGCGTGCTCAACACCGGGGCCGAGGTGCTGTGCGCCGGCGACAACTCGTGCCTGCTGCACATCGGCGGCGGACTGTCCCGGCTGCGCACCGGCGTGCGCACCGTTCACCTGGCCGAGATCCTGGCCAGCACCGAGGAGGAGCCGTGGGCAGCAACCCCGTGACCTGGCTGGGCAGCCCGGCCTTCCCCAAGGCCGCCAAGGCCGCCCTGGCCGACACCCAGCTGCGCCGCAACCTGCGCAAGGCCACCCACACCATTCGGGACAAGCGGGCCCGCGCGGTGGCCGAACTGCCGGACTGGGAACAGCTTCGGCTGGCCGGCGAGGCCGTCAAGGACGAAGTTCTGTCCAATTTGGACACTTACCTGGAACGGATCGAGGCCGCCGTCACCGCCCGCGGCGGCATCGTGCACTGGGCCCGGGATGCCCAGGAGGCCAACGAGATCGTGCTGCGGCTGGCCCGCGCGGCCGGCGCCGACGAGGTCGTCAAGGTCAAGTCCATGGCCACCGCCGAGATCGGCCTGAACGAGGCGCTGGAGGCGGGCGGAATCCGGGCCGTGGAAACGGATCTGGCCGAGCTGATCGTCCAGCTGGGACACGACCGGCCCTCGCACATCCTGGTGCCGGCCATCCACCGCAACCGTTCGGAGATCAAGGAGATCTTCCGGCGGGAGATGGCCGAGAAGCCCGACTCCGACGAGCCCCGGGTGCTGGCCGAGGCGGCCCGGCGACACCTGCGGCGCAAGTTCCTCTCGGCCCGGGTCGCCGTGTCCGGGGCCAACTTCGGGGTGGCCGACACCGGCTCGATCGCGGTCGTGGAGTCCGAGGGCAACGGTCGGATGTGCCTGACCCTGCCGGAAGTCCTGATCACCGTGATGGGCATCGAGAAGCTGGTGCCGACCTGGCAGGACCTGGAGGTGTTCCTCCAGCTGCTGCCCCGGTCGTCCACGGCCGAGCGGATGAACCCGTACACCTCGGTGTGGACCGGGGTGACGCCCGGCGACGGCCCGCAGGAATTCCACCTGGTGCTGTTGGACAACGGGCGCACCGACGCGCTGGCCGACCGGGTCGGCCGGCAGGCGCTGCGCTGCATCCGCTGCTCGGCGTGCCTGAACGTGTGCCCGGTGTACGAGCGGACCGGCGGGCAGGCCTACGGGTCGGTGTACCCCGGGCCGATCGGCGCGATCCTGTCGCCGCAGCTGGTCAACGACATGCACGACAAGCAGGCGGCGTCGCTGCCGTACGCCTCCTCGCTGTGCGGCGCCTGCTACGAGGTCTGCCCGGTGCGGATCAACATCCCCGAGGTGCTGGTGCACCTGCGGGCCGAGGCCGTCGAGGCCAAGGGGCGCACGCCCGAGTCGGTCGGCATGGCCGCGCTGAGCTGGATCTTCGGCGACGCCAAGCGTTACGAGAGCGCCCAGAAGATCGGCTCGCTGGCTCGCTACCTGGCCCCGTCCGGGCGGATCAGCAGCCTGCCGTGGCCCGGCTCGAAATGGACGTCCGCGCGGGACGTGCCGACCCCGCCGGCCGAGTCTTTTCGCATGTGGTGGAGGAACAACCGTGGCTGACGCCCGCTCGGTGATCATGGGCCGTATCCGCCGGGCACTGGCCGACCGGCCCGAGGTTGCGGAGATCCCCCGCGCCTACGACAAGAGCCGGCCGCTCGGCGACCTGGTGGAGCTGGCCGCCGAGCGCATCGCCGACTACCGGGCCGAGGTGCACCGGGTGGCGTCCGAGGACGTGCCGGCCCGCATCGCGGCCCTGCTGACCGAGCGCGGCGCGCGGCGAATGGTCGGACCTGTCGACCTGCCGGCCGCCTGGAAAGTTGACGTTGCGGACTGGCTGAGCGACTCGCCGCCGCTGTCCATCGATCAGCTGGACGGGGCCGACGGCGTGCTCACCGGCTGCGCGGTGGCGATCGCCGAGACCGGCACCATCGTGCTGGACGGCGGTCCGACCCAGGGCCGGCGGGCGCTGACCCTGGTGCCCGACTACCACCTGTGCGTGGTGCGGTCCGACCAGATCGTCGGCATCGTGCCCGAGGCGCTGGCCCGGCTGGAGCCCACCCGGCCGCTGACCTTCATCAGCGGGCCGTCGGCGACCAGCGACATAGAGCTGGACCGGGTGGAGGGCGTGCACGGCCCGAGGACCCTGCACGTGATCATCGCCGGCTGACCACCCGCCCAACCGCCTGACCACCCCCGCGAACAGCCCCACCACCGACCACCCAAGCCGCCATATTCACAATCGCAATTCCCACATGTGCGCCACATTCGACTTCCAGTGCTGCATGTGGACCACATGTGGCGAAAACGGGGGCGGGGCTCTGGGGTTACTTGAGGAGGCGGGAGAGGCGGCGGTCGGCGAGCGGCTTGCCGCCGGTCTGGCAGGTCGGGCAGTACTGGAACGACTTGTCGGCGAAGGAGACCTCGCGCACGGTGTCGCCGCAGACCGGGCAGGGCAGGCCGGTTCGGCCGTGCACCCGCAGGCCGGAGCGCTTCTCCCCCTTGAGCGTGGCCGAGCCCTGGCCGACGGAGCGGGTGACGGCGTCGGTGAGCACGCTGTGCAGGGCGGCGTGCAGCCGGTCCAGGGCGTTGTCGTCGAGCTTGCCGGCGGTCGCGTAGGGCGAGAGCTGGGCGGTGTGCATGATCTCGTCGGAGTAGGCGTTGCCGACGCCGGCGAGCACGGTCTGGTCGGTCAGCGCGGTCTTGAGCCGCTCGGTGCGGCCCTTGAACAGCGCGGCCAGGGCAGCCCGGTCCAGCGACAGGGCGTCCGGGCCGAGCCGGGCGATGCTGGGCACCTCGGCCGGATCCTTGACGATCCACACGGCCAGGCCCTTCTTGGTGCCGGCCTCGGTGAGGTCGAAGCCCGGCCCCTGCCCCGGCGGCCCGAGGTGCACGCGCAGGGCCAGCGGCCCCTTGCCGGGCTTGGGCGGGGCGGCCGACAGGGTGTTGGCCCAGCGCAGCCAGCCGGCCCGGGCCAGGTGCACGATCAGGTGCAGGCCGTCGCAGTCCAGATCCAGGTGCTTGCCGTGGCGGCCGGCGCCGGTGACCTCGCGGCCGTGCAGATCGGTCCACGGCGGGCTGGCGGTCTTGAGCACCGACAGCGAGGCCACGTCCACCCGGACCACCGTGCGGCCGACAGCGAACTCGCGCAGGTGGTGCGCGAGCGCTTCGACCTCGGGCAGTTCAGGCAAGGGCTAGTCCACCGGTTGCAGCGGCCCGTCCACGTTGGGCAGGGAGTACACCTCGATGTTACGCGCGACCTTGCTGGTCTCCTGGCGAACCGTGAACACGCCGCGCACGGTGCCGACCCAGCGCTCCGGCGGGTGCTCGTCGAGGTCGCCCGGGGTCTCGGCGACGATCGTCCACGGCCGCCGCAGCGCCCAGCGGGCCGGGAAGAACAGGAAAAGGATCACCAGGGCCAGGATCAGCCAGGCCGGCACGACCACACCGTCGGGCCGCCAGACCAGCAGCACCACGGTCAGCAGGACCAGAATGGCGATCATGCCGATGCCCGGGCCGTGGCCGCCGGCCACGTCGTGCTCGAAGT
This sequence comes from Kutzneria sp. NPDC052558, assembly GCF_044547355.1. Lineage (NCBI taxonomy): Bacteria > Bacillati > Actinomycetota > Actinomycetes > Pseudonocardiales > Pseudonocardiaceae > Kutzneria > Kutzneria sp. NPDC052558. Next base: position 167,402 of record NZ_JBIUAG010000003.1, on the reverse strand, counting down.
CGTCGGCCCCGTCCATGTTGGCCCACGACATGCGACCGCGCACGGTCCACATCCTGCCGTCGGCACCCCGTACCAACCGCGTCATCCCCGCCTCCTCGCGATCGCGAACCGGTCACCGGAGCGTCTGTCCACGGTATCGCGCGGGGACTGGACCCGGCGGGTGAACCTTTGCACGCGCCAATTGTGACGGTTCGCGACCGTCCTCGCTCACTGGGGCTTTCTGATCGAGGTCGAGCCGGTCGAGGTGGTGGTGGAGGTGGCCGTCGGATCGCTCGGCGGCGACGACGTGGTGCTGGTCGTCGACGTCTTCTTGGGGGCCGAGGTGGTGGCCGGCGTGCTCTTGGTGGTGGTCGGGGTGGTGGTCGTCGGACCCAACACCGCCACCGTCGCCGAAGTGCCGGACGTCACTGAGGTGCCGGACGTGTTGGTGGTCGGGGCGTCGAGGATCTTGCCGGTGGGCGTCGAGGTCGACGTCTCCGTGACGGCGGTCTGCGGGTCGCCCGACGGCGGCGGGGCCGAGCCGGTCTGCGACGGTGGCGTCACCTGCCGGCCCGGGTGGTTGTCGAAGAACGCCGACTGCGCGCCCTCGGCCGCCTGCGCCTTGGCCGACACCGGGTGGCTGCTGGCGTACGCGCTGGTCGGGATGGAGCCGTTGGTCGCCCCGTCGGCGGCGGTCGGCTGCCCCGGCGACGGCGCGCAGTAGGTGGACACGATCTGGTGGTCGCTGTGGTCGGGGGCCGCGTCGGGCTGGCTGTGCGACAGCCACGGTCCGATGGCGATGCCGAACACGCCCACGGCCGCGACCGAGGTGGCGGTCAGGGCCAGCTTCACCCGCGTGGCCAGCAGGGCTCCCTTGCCCACGAGAGCGGCGCCGAAGCCGCTGCCGGCGACATGGCCGGCCACCACGCCGGTCGCACCGAGGCCGATCAGCGGCACCAGCACGCCGGCGTGCGCTCGTAGCGCCGAGCAGACCTCGTTGAGCTCCCCCTGCAGCGACTTGCACTGGTCGCAGCCCCGCAGGTGGGCCCGGATCCGGCGGCCCTCGAGGCCCTTCACCGTGCCGGCGGTGTAGCCGCCGAGCTTCTCCCGCACCGACCGGCAGGCCGTCGCGCCGAGGCCCTCGGTCAGATGCGCCTGGAGGTAGGCCGCGCGCAGGCCGTCCCGGGCCCGGCGGGCCAGGGCGGCGGTGGCGTTGGCGCTCAGGCCGAAGTGCGGCGCGACCACGGCCGGTCGCTCGCCCTCCACCTCGACCTGCCACAGCACCGTCCGCCAGCGCTCCGGCAGGCTGCTGAAGGCCTGGCTGATCAGCGTGCTCTCGGCCAGGCGGGACGAGTTGTCGGTGTACGGCTCGGCCCGGCGGTCCAGCTCCGCGTCCTCGACCGGCACGTCCCGGCGGCGGGCGCTCCACTCCCACGACACCCGACGGGCCACCGTCAGCAGATACGTCCGCACGTGGTCGGTCGGCCCGTTGCCGCGGCGCACGGCCTGCAACACGCGGAAGAAGGCCTCCGCGGTCAGGTCGTCGGCCTCGGCGGCGTCCCGCACCTGCTGCATCGCGAATCGGCGGACCGCGTCGGCGTGCCGCGAGAACAGCTGGCCGAAGGCGCTGTCGTCGCCCGCGCGCAGTCTCTCGAGCAGGGCTTGGTCATCGTCGGCTCCCGCCGACGCCGGGCGGCTCACGTCTGCCATCCCCGCCCCCTCCCCAGCCGAACGCCACCGAGTGGGTGACGATGATCCCACAAACAGGTGTAACCAAACGTAACAGGACAGGACAGCCTGAGTCGTTCTTACAAGGTCGCCGACCGCCGCTGATACCGCCGATTGGCCTCAGCCAGCCGTAATAACGCCTGGTGTCGGCCCGGTCACGGCTCGGCGTCATGTGGTCACGCCCGCCTCCGCCGACCGGCCCCGCACCGGTAACCTTCATCCGTGGTGGAGTGGCGTGGAGAAGCGTCGGCGCGGTTCCCCGAACTGCGTCCCTACCTCGAACGCGACTCCTGGTCCTGCCACGTCTTCCTGTTCGAGGTGCTGCAGCTCGCCCTCGAAGCGCACCGCAGCGGCGACCAGGAGCTGCTGGACCGCGCCTACGGCTTCGCCCGCTGGTGCTTCGAACAGCCCGGCCGGTTCCTGTCCAACGCCGCCGTCGTCAGCTTCTACGAGCACGTCTTCGACGACTGGGATCTTCGTCACGCCGTCGCCGCCCGGCTGCCGGCCGAGGTCATGGCCACCGTCCGCCCGCTGTGGGAGTGGCGGCTGCCCGCCGACAAGTTAGCCGAGGTGGACCGGCTGCTCGGGGCCGTCGACCACCCCGGTTGAAAACCCCGCCGCGGCATGGGATATGCTGTGCGCAGCACGGCGTTGCGGACGTAGCGCAGTTGGTAGCGCATCACCTTGCCAAGGTGAGGGTCGCGAGTTCGAGTCTCGTCGTCCGCTCGGGCCCGAGGGGCGTGTGTTCGCTGGAAAGCGCGAACACACGCCCCTCGCCGTTATTTTGGGGGGCCGAGCCCCCCACGCCCCCCACGCACTAGCTGCCCGCTGGTGTGCGAGCGCTTTCAGACTTCTAGGCGGTAGAGGCCGAAGATCATGAAGGCGGTTTCGAAGCGGATAGCGAGGTCGCTGAAGCCGTTGCCCCAGACGCGGACGGACAGGACCTCGGTGCCGGGGCTGGTGGCGAAGGCGATGGTGACGTCGGAATCGCCCTCGAGGGGGAACTCGAACCAGCCGTCCTGGGCGGTGGAGTCGCTGGTCATCAGGCCCAGGTCGACGTTGCGCCAGTCGCCGTCCTCGAGCTGCTGGCCGGCGAAGGTGCTGGCGACCTCCACGAACGCCTTGGCGTTCTGGGCCAGGATCCAGCCCTCGGCGAGCAGCTCACCCTTGCTTCTGCTGATGACGGCCTCCCGGGGCAGGGCGCTGGCCCCACCCCGGAAGGATGCGGTCAGCCGCCGAAGTACGAGGTGAAGTTGGTGGCGAACTCCCAGTTGTTGAACTTATCCCAGTTGATGGACCAGGTCATCAGGCCGCGAAGGTCCGGGTGCGTGCCGTGCACGGCGTAACCGCCGCAGTTGGTGTTCTTGGTGAGACAGTCCAGAGCCTGGTCCAGGGCGCCGGTCGAGATCCAGCCGTTGCCGGCGTTCTGGTTGGCCGGCACGCCGATGGCGACCTGGCCGGGGCTCAGCGCCGGGAACACGCGTGAGGTGTTGCCGGCCACCGGGAACCCGGTCAGCAGCATGTCGGTCATGGCGATGTGGAAGTCGGCCCCGCCCATCTGGTGGTACTGGTTGTCCAGGCCCATGATCGGCCCCGAGTTGTAGTCCTGGACGGTGAGCAGGGTCAGGGAGTCCCGCAGGGCGTAGATGACGGGCAGGAACGCGCCGGCCCGCGGGTCCTGGGCGTTGTTGGGGCCGGGACCGTAGAACTGGTAGCCCAGCTGCACGAAGAACGTCTCGGGGGCCATGGTCAGCACGAACCGGGCGCCGTAGCGGGCCTTGAGCTGCTTCAACGCCGAGATCAGGTTGACCACGACCGGGGTGGTCGGGCTGCGGAAGTCGGAGTCGCCGGCTTGCAGCGACAGGGACTGGTTCTCGAAGTCGATGTCGACGCCGTCCAGGCCCCACTTGTCGATGATGGCGCCGACCGAGTTCACGAAGTTGGTCGCCGCGGCGGCCGAGGTCAGCTGGACCTCGCCGTTGGCGCCGCCGATGGAGATGACCACCTTCTTGCCCTTGGCCTGCTGGGCCTTGATTCCGGCCAGGAAGTCGGCGTCGCTCTCCACGCCGGCGCACTCGCTGGCCGAGCAGCGGTTGAACACGATGTTGCCGTTGCCGGCGGAGTCGGCGAAGGCCAGGTCGATCACGTTCCACGCGGCCGGCACGCTGGCGATGGGCTCGTAGCCGGAGCCGTTGCCGAAGCTGGTGTGCAGGTAGCCGACCAGGGCGTGGGCCGGCAGGCCGGAGCTGGGCGGGGTGGTCGGCCCGGTAGTCGTGGTGGTGGTCGTGGTGGTGGTCGTCGTGGTTGTCGTGGTGGTCGTGGTGGGCGGCGGCTGGTTGCCGGCGGGGCCGGTCAGCGAGACGTCGTCGAGGTAGTACGTGGGCTGGCCGTACCAGCCGTGCACGTAGATCGTGACGCTGGTGGTGGACGCGCCGGTGGTGAACGAGGTCGACAGCTGCTGCCAGCTCGAGCTGGAGGTCCAGGTCTGGGGATCGGTCGTGCCGGTGCCGGTGGCGCCGAGATAGACGTAGCTGCCCTGGACCCAGGCCGACAGCGAGTACTGCGAGTTCGGCTGCACGCTGACCTGCTGGCTGCACTGGGCGAAGTTCTGGCCGGCCGGCGTGCCGGCCACCGCGCCGGCGCCGGAGTGGGTCGGCGCGGTGACGGCGGCGGCCGCCGAGCAGGTCCAGCCGGACAGGCCGGACTCGAAACCGGGGTTGGCGGCCAGGTTGGCGGTGGCGCCGGTCGCCGGCTGGGCCACGATCGCCAGCGTGACCAGGGCCGTCGCGGTGATGCCGGCCAACACGTGAAGCAGGGGTCTGCGGGTCATGCGTGCCTCCACAGGGTGCGATCCGCGGTGCCCGAAAGTGGACTAGACCACATTTTCCGTGTCAAGGTCTAGACCAAAATCGGTGGCATGGACGGCCGCCCGGGTGGGCATCCCGGTGAGGCCCACTCGCGGGAGGTGCTACCGCCATCGACAACCACCCGCCGGACCGGCCGGACGAGCTGCACTTCGGGCTCGACGGGCTCGGCCGGCTCCGGGATCTCGTCACCGCCCGCGCCCTGGCCTGTGGGCTGGCCAGGACGCGGGCCGAGGACCTGGTGCTCGCGGTGCACGAGCTGGCCACCAACAGCATTCGGCACGGCGGCGGCCACGGCGTCTTCCGGCTGTGGCGGGACGGGGCGGCGCTGGTGTGCGAGGTCAGCGACCGCGGCTGGATCACCGACCCGCAGGCCGGCCGGCGACGACCGGCCCCGGACCAGCCCGGCGGACGCGGGCTGTGGCTGGTCAATCAGCTGTGCGACGCGGTGGAACTGCGGTCGTCGCCGGCCGGAACGGTGGTGCGGGTGCGGATGTCAGGCGGCCGCTGAGCGGGCCGCGTTGTCGGCGACGGCGTCGATGACCTGGGCCCAGACCTCGCGGGGCAGGTCGTGGCCCACGCCGGGAATGGTCAGCAGCCGCGAGTCCGGGATCGCCGCGGCGGTCGCCCGGCCGCCGGACACGGCCAGCAGCGGATCGGCCTCGCCGTGCACGACCAACGTCGGCACGGCGACCGAACGCAGGGCCTCGGTGCGGTCGCCGGCGGCCATCACCGCCGCCATCTGGCGCAGGAAGCCCATCGGCCGGCGGGACCGTTCGAACGCGGCGATGGCCGAGTTGCGGATTCGCTCGGCGTCCAGGGGAAAACCGGGCGAGCCGATCACCTTGGTGGCCTGGATCGCGAGCTCGCCGGCCGCCTCGGCGGTGTCCGGGGCCGGCGACTGGAGCGTGGCCACCGCCTCCGGCGTGGACTCGCCGACCGAGCGGTCGCCGGTGGTGGACATGATCGAACAGGCCGACAGCAGCCGGTCGGCGTGCCGGATCAGCAGCTCCTGCACGATCATGCCGCCCATCGACACGCCCAGCACGTGCGCCCGCTCGATGCCCAGCGCGGTCAGCAGGCCAGCGGCGTCGTCGGCCATGTCCGACAGCTGGTACGGCGCCGATGAGGCGTCGCCGGCCAGCACCGCCGGCACGTCCAGCGGCGCGTCGTCGAAGGACTGGGACAGGCCGATGTCGCGGTTGTCGTACCGGATCACGTGGAAACCCTTGTCCACCAACAGTCGGGTGAAGCCGGGGTCCCAGGCGATCAGCTGCGTGCCGAGGCCGTTCACCAGCAGCAGGGCGGGATCGCCGGGATCGCCGATGGTGTCGTACTCCAGGGTGATCCCGTTCGCGGTCACGTGCGGCATCGGGTTCCTCTCACAGATCCGGCAGTGGGTCCGGCGGGAGCCAGTCCCGGTCGGCCAGCTCCGCGTCCGCGGCCCGCGCCACCGGCACGTACTCCTCGTCGATCTCCAGCCGCATCGTGCCCAGCTCGATGACCCCGGCCGTGGGCGACAGCCGCACCGAACGGGGAAACCTCGCCCACACCGACTCGGGCACGTGCCGCTGGAAGAACTTGCAGGCCAACAGGGTCACCCCGGACGCGCCGACCACGACGAGCAGGCTGATCATCCCGGGGCGACCGACCGACAGCGCCGGGAAGAGGTACTCGATCTGCTCACCGGGCGGCAGCAGCGCCTTGCACAGCTGCCTGACCTCGGACGACAGGGCCACAGATCCAGTCTGCCATCAGTCGACGCGGAACGGATCGTGCTCGGCGATCAGCTTGTCCACCCGGGCCCGGTCCACCCGGTGCGCCAGCGCCGAATCCTCCTGCCGGTCGCGCACCACCTTGGCCAGCGTGAACGCCGAGGTGACGGTGTAGAGCAGGCCGACCGCCAGAAACGCTCTGATCCAGGGGTCGACGGGCAGGAGCGCGACCCCGACGGCCACCGCGATCAGCGACAGGCCGAAGGAGATCGCCGCCTGGGCGAAGAACGCGGGAGTGGGGCCGTTGGTGGGAGTTGGCGTCGTCATGGGGAAAGCGTCTCGGGTCGGGGCCGACTCGTCTTGAGTACTGCTACTCAGTTCAGAGCTTGCCGCCGCACTCGGAGCAGAACACCGCGCCCGGCTTGTTGGCCGTCGAGCCGCAGCCGCCGCAGGCCACCGGCATCGCCAGCGAGCCGCCGCAGGCCGAGCAGAACTTGCCGCCGTCCACCTTCGCGCCGCAGCTCGGGCAGTCCAGCTTGGCCCGCGTGGCCACGTCCACCTCGGCCGTCCAGTCCTGCTCGCGGGCCTTCTGCCAGATCTGGTCGCGCTGGGCCGCCGACTGGGCGCGGGCCACTTCCTCGGCCACGATCGGCGAGCAGCGCAGGCACTGGCCGATCTCCTCGTTCCAGCACTGCGCCTTGCACATCCAGTCGCCGCAGCCGCGGCACTGCCGGAAGCTGGGGCTGATCTCCCCCACCGCCGCGGTCAGCGCCTTGTCCTTGGCCGGCGAGTTGGTGGCGCGGTCGTAGCGCCACTGCTCGGCCGAGCGGCTCAGGTCCTCGACCGCCCCGCCGAACAGCGAGCCGACCGCGCGCAACAGGCCGCGGCCCATTTCCACCTTGTCCCGCTGGAACGCCGAACGGTAGCCGTTGCCACAGCGCTCACAGTAGAACTCGAACTGGTATCCCTCGGTATTCGAGAGATCGCGGAAGTTGTCGGTGAACGGGACCATTCCAGGCACGCACGGACCCTATCCGGCGGCGGACCCGTTGCGCCCCTGCCGTTTCGGGCAAGGATCACCGCAATCGGGGCAAGGGTTCACGCCCCTTGGTGCAGCCGGTGATGCCCTCGTCACGCGCCGTTTCGCGACCATTCCCGCAACGTCGCCGCCACCGTATCCACATCGTCCGATTCACCCGCCGCGGCGGCGAGCACGAATTCCGTCGCCCGATCGTCGTCCGGCGTGAAATCGAACCCGTTGAGCGCCAGGAACACCCGGGCCGCCACCCAGGCCAGCCGCTTGTTGCCATCGATCAGCGGATGGTTGCGCAGCACCGAGTGCATCAGCGCCGCCGCCTTGCGATGCGGATCCGGATACGCGTCCGCGCCGAACATCGTCATCCTCGGCCGGGCCGCCGCCGAGTCCAGCAGTCCCTCGTCCCGGATCAGCGCCTCGCCGCCCATCGTCGCGTGGGCGATCGCCAGCAGATCGGCCGTCGTCAGATACCTGGTCATGCCGTGCCCAGCCGATGCACGATCACCGCGTCCGTCGCCAGCACCCGCCCCGCGATGGCCATCACCTCCGCGTGCCGCCGCGCCTCCAGCGCCGCCGCCACCGCATCCGCCGCGAATTCCTCGGCCGACACGCCTTCGGCCCGCGCCGCGGCGTGCAGTTCGACATCGAGTTCATCCGGCAGTCGCACGGTCAGTGTGGTCACGAGTTGACCATAACCAGAGGCAAACGCCGAGCCGGACTCCTTTTTTCGGGTCACTATGTTGTGACGGACGGACGCGCCTGGTAGCAAGGCCGGACACGGTGCCGCGGACCCCCGGAGGAACGATCGTGACCTGGCAGGAGGAACTCCGCGCACTGGACGCCCAGCTGGCGGACAAGGGGATCACCCCCGCCGAGTACCGGCGCCAGCGCGACAACCTGCTCGCGGCGGCGTCCGGAGGCTTCCCGCCGGCCGGGCAGGTCGCGCCGCAGCGTCCGGCGCAGCCGACGCCTCCGCAGGGACTACCGGCGCAAGACCAGTCGGCGCAGGGATCCCAGCCCGCATCCGACCAGTACCAGCCGGCCTCGTCGCCGCCCCAGTACCAGGCGATCCAGCCCATGCCCGGCCCGGCGGCTCCGCTCCAGCAGCAACCGCCTTACCCCGCGGCCCCGCAGATGCCCAGTCAGCCGTTGCCGATCCAGCAGCCGCCGGGCACGCCGCCGTCGGGGCAGCCCGCGCCGGCCGGCCCGTCGTTCACCGGCATGCCGATCCAGCCGATGCCGCCGGCGCCGGACAGCCACGTGGTGCCGCCGTGGTCGCCGGTGACCGAGCTGCCGATGTACCAGCCGCTGGCCGACCAGCAGGCCCCGGCGCCGCAGTACGCGCCGCGGACGCCGATGGAGGAAGAGCTCTTCAACGCCAAGGTGGCCAGGAAGAAGTCACGGGCCGCGCTGCTGGTCGTCGTCGTGGTGGTGGCCGTGTTACTGCTGGCCGGCGGCTGGTGGTTCGGCGTCCGCCCGGCGATGGAGGCGGCGTCGGCCCCGTCCGGCCCACAGGCGCTGCACCTGGAGGACCTGCCGGCGCTACCCGGCGCCGCCCGTCTGGACCGGGCCGAGCTGTCGGTCTTCGAGGGCCAGAACCGCGGCCTGTTCGACGCCCGCGAGGCCGACTTCCTCCAGGCCGACAAGGTGAGCCAGGTCACATTCACCGGATCGGCGGACGGCCATCTCAACTACGTGGTCCTCGCCTTCGTCACCGACGGCCCGACCTCGGCCAAGAAAACCAGCGCCGACCTGCTGGAGTATCAGGACCTCGGCGGCCTGCACCCGGCCGACGGCATCGGCCTGCCCGACCAGGTCAAGGTGGTCAAGCTGGTTGCCGGCGACCAGGTGCAGTACCGCGCCATCTACGCTTCCGGCCTGAACGCGGTGATGGTGGCGGTCGCGCAGGCCCAACCCGCCGACGAGTCGGCGGTCGCCAAGGCGCTGCACGACGCCGCCACCGCACTGTTGGCCAAGGCGCCGGCGAGCTAGCGGCCGGCGGGGGAACCGGAGCTCGCATGACCACCACGCAGTCCCGGCCGGAGATGGCCGAGACGGCGGCCGAGGACGGCCGTCGCCGCTGGCCTTGGCCGGCGATCCTGTTGACGGTGCTGGCCGCGCTGCCGGTGCTGTCGATGATCGTGGAGGTCGTCCGCTCCCCCCGGCTGAACTTCCTGGACTACTGGTCGGTGCTCGGCCTGGCCAGCTCCCCGACCGGCCAGTACCACCTGGCCGGTCTCTTCGTCGTCTACAACCAGCACCCGGTGGTGCTGGCCGGCACCTTGTTCTGGCTGGACGCGAAGTTCTTCGGCGGCTCCAACCAGGCGCTGGGCCTGCTGGTGATCGCGCTCAGCCTGGTCGTCGTGGCGGCGCTGGCGTCGATGCTGCCGCGCCGGCTGGGCCCGACGGTGCGGGCGGCGGCGCTGGCCGGCTTCGCCCTGCTGCTGTTCTCCGCGGGCAACCTGGAGAACTTCGCCGAGGGCATGAGCGGCACGCACTGGCTGTCCGGCCTGGCCCCGGCCGTCGTGGCGATCGCGCTGGCGCATCGCGGGCGGACGGCGCCGGCGCTGATCCTCGGCTTGATCGCCTGCTTCGGCCACGGCGCGGCGTTCCCGGTGTGGGTGGCACTGGCCCTGATCCCCTGGCTGCGCGGCGACCGGCGGTGGAAGGTGATCACGCCGATCGTCATCGCCGTGCTGGGCGCCATCGGCGCGGCCATCGCGTACACGACGCTGCCCGGCTCCTCCCCGACTTCGGTGGCAGCGCTGACCCTGGACCGGTTCCTGGCCGTCACCTCCGGCGTGGTCGGCCAGCTGTGGTCCTCGCAGGCGCCGGACCTGCCGGTGTTGGCCGGCACGCTGACGACCATCCTGCTGGCGGTGGCGGTCGCGCTGGTCGTCGCCTCCCGGATCCGGCCCCGTGAGCAGCACGAACAGCAGCCCGCCGAGGCCGCCGGCTGGACCGGCTTCGGCGCGCACATGCTGCTGGCCGCGGCCATGATCGGCGTGTCCCGCGCCGGAGTGGCCGACAACATCGGCGAGTCCGGCCGGTACGCGGTGATCAGCGGCCTTGCGCTGTGCGCGCTGCTGGGGCTGGGGCTGGTCCTGTGGCGCCGGCTCGCGGTCCTGCCGGCCGTGGTGCTGGCGGTCGCGGTCGGCCTGATGACGTTCGCGCTGGGCAGCCCGCAGGCCACCAACGTGCGCAACCAGTACCCGAACCAGACGGTGTTGGCGGTGGCGGCGCGGCTGGACGCCAAGAACGTGATGACGTCACTGCGGATGAAGGACACCATCCTGCCGGCGGCCAAGGGCCTCGGCGTCTACCCGTTCACCAGCGACTTCACCCTCGGCTGTGGTGGCCCGGAACTGGGCTCGCAGCTGAACGTGTCCGCCGCGCCGCAGCTGGCCCCCGCAGCGGCGGGCGCGAGCGGCGGCTACGTGGAGACGGGCAAGGTGGTCGGCGACACGGTGCTGTCCGGCTGGGCGGTGGTGGACGGCAGGAGTCCCGACTGCGTGCTCGTGGTGGACGACCACGACAATGTGGTCGGGGGCGGTTACGTGGGCCTGCCGCGGCCGGATGTGGCGGCGGCCACCCACACCACCGCCGTCAACGTCGGCTGGCACGCGGTCGCCGCCGCCAACGCGACAAACCCGCAGGTCGTGGTGATGTCCGGGGGCAAGGCGTACCGCCTGGCGGTGGCTCCGAAGCAGTGACAGACGAGGCCGGGTCACAACCCGATCTCTCAACGACGTAGTCGAGTACGGCGGCCGAGAGGCCTTCGGCACAATGGCCCGCAGACGTGAGACGTGATCCGGAGGGGTTGAGGATGTCCTGGCAAGAGGAGCTGCAACAGCTCGACAGCGAGCTGGCCCAGGGCCGGGTGACTCCAGAGGACTACCGTCTGCGCCGCGATCAGCTGCTGGGGGTGGCCCAGGGGCAGCAGCCCCAGACGCCGCCCGGCGGCCAGCCGCAGCAGCCGGCCGAGCAGCCGCCGCAGGCCAGCAGCCCGTTCGGCCAGCCGTTCCGCTGGCAGCCGCCGGCCAACCAGCAGAACCAGGCCCCGGTGCCGCCGCCGGCGGAGACGCAGTCGGAGAGCACGCAGGTGATGCGGCCGATCTCCGACGCCCCGGCCGGTGACAGCGCCGAGCGCACGCAGGTGGTGCGCAACACCGGCGACGGCGCGGAACGCACCCAGGTGGTGCCCAACGCCGGCGGTTTCACGCCGGGCCCGCAGACCCCGCCGCCGTGGCAGTCGATGCCGCAGCAGGGCATGCCCCCGCAGGGTGGGCCGCAACCGCAGCAGGAGTACGGCGCGGCGCCGTGGAGCAACGAGCTGCCGCCGGACTTCGGCAAGGCCAGCTGGCCGTTGCAGGGCCCGGAGATCTTCGACAGCGGCAAGAGCAGCCGCAACACCGGCAAGATCATCGCCATTGCGGTGGCCATCGTGCTGGTGCTGGGCCTGGCCGGCGGCATCTACTTCTTCACCGCCGGCTCCAACCACGACGCCACCACCACGACGTCGACCACGCCCAAGCCGACGACCACCACCTCGGCCCCGCCGCCGCTGCCGACCGGCCCGTTCGTGCAGGTGCCGGGCAAGCAGGTCTACAACGTCAACTACTCCATCGCCGACGCGGTCACCAACCACGCGCCGACCGACACCGAAGTGGGCATCCTCAAGAACAACGGCGCGATCCAGGTGGCCGGCGTGGTCACCGAGAACGGCCAGATGCACGAGGGCATCTGGGCGTTCCAGGCCGGCACCGGCGCGGATCCGAAGGCCATCCTGAACGCGATCGACAACTTCTACGCCCAGTCCAAGTACCAGCAGGTGACCGCCGGCATCCCGACCGGCGTCGTGGCCCGCACGCTGGCCGCCGGCAACTCGAACGAGCAGACGGCGTTCCGCGCGCACTACATCTCCAACGGTTACGTGATCCGCGTCGAGACCTACAGCACCGACGCGGCGGCCGCGGAGAAGGCGTTCCGCGACCTGCTCAAGACCGAGACGCAGAAGTACGCGCCTGCGCCGTGATGTCGGGTGAGGTCGGCTACGCCGACGGCGCGGAGTCCGAGGTCCTGCTGGCGCTGAGGGCGGCGCGGGATGTCAGCGCGGGGTCGACGGAGCTGGCGGTGAAGGTCGACTCCTGGGAGACGGCCTATCACTTCTCGCCGCAGCGGCTGGGTCTGCTCGCGCCGCTGCGGCTGCGGCCGGGGCAGCGGGCGGTGGATCTGGGTTGCGGCACCGGTGTTCTGACGCGGGCGCTGGGCGAGGCCGGGCTGGACGTGCTCGGCATCGAGGGCACGGAGGATCGTGCGGCGGCGGCCCGTGAGCGCTGCCGGGACCTGTCCAACGTGCAGATCGTCCGCGGCGAGATCGAGGGTGAGCTGGCCGCCGCCCCGGGCGGCCTCGATCTGGCGGTGCTGTGCGGGGTGTTGGAGTACAGCACCCTCTACGGCGCCGGGCCGCAGCGGCTGCTGGGGCGGGTGCGGGAGGCGCTGTCCGAGCGGGGCGTGGTCGCGCTGGCGATCGAGAACCAGCTGGGCGTGGGCTACCTGCTGGGCCGGCCCGAGGATCACCACGGCAAGTCGTGGGTCGGTGTCGCCGACTATCCGGGCGACCAGCCGCAGCCCCGCACCTGGACCCGGCGCAAGCTGGCGTCGCTGCTGGCCGAGGCCGGTCTGACGGCGCAGCGCTGGCTGCTGCCGTACCCGGACTACAAGATGCCCCGCGTGGTGCTGAACACGGCGCTGTTCGACCGCCCGGACGCCCCCGAGCTGGTGGAGAAGTTGGTCCGCGACCCGCTGCGCGGCGCGTTCGGCGGCGGTCTGATGGCCGCGCCCGGGCGTGAGCTGTATCGGGCGGCGGTGGCCGAGGGCTTCGGCGTCGAGGTCGCGCCGTCGTTCCTGGTGTTGGCGTCGGCGTCCGAGCAGCCGCTGGACGAGCTGCTGGATCCGGGGCTGGCCTGGTTGATCAGCGGCGGCCGCCGGCCGGAGTGGCGGCGCACCCGCGCGCTGGGCCGGGACCTGGTGTTGACGTCGTCCGCCGGCGTGAGCCGACGGGACTGGCTGCGCCAGCAGACCGAGTCGGCGGAGCCGTGGCTCGCCGGCCGGGCGCTGGACGCGGCGATGCTGGACGCCTTGCGGGCCGGCGATGTGGTCGAGCTCCGTCGGCTGGCCACGCTGTGGCAGCAGACGGTGCTGGCCGAGCAGCGGCCGTTGGCGGCCGACGACGAGCGGCATCCCTACCTGCCGGGGCACGAGGGCGTGGCGGTGTTGCCGCCGGATCACCTCGACGTGCACCCGGGCAACCTGGTCCTGACCGACGACGGCGTGCAGCGGGTGGACCGCGAGTGGCTCGCTGGCACCGGGGTCGACGCGGAGTTGGTGCAGCTGCGGTCGTTGCTGGAGTTCGCGCACGACATCCGTGACGGCGGCGCGCCGCACGTGTGGGGCAGCGCGGCGACCGAGCACGACGTGTTGCGCGGCCTGGCCGGTCTGATCGGGCTCGGGCAGGCGGCCGACGAACGGCTGGCCGAGCTGCTGGAGGCCGAGGGCGAGCTCCAGGCGCTGGTCACGGGCACGCCGGCGGCGGCCGTCGTCAAGGCCCTGCACGAGCGGATCGAGCAGCCCGGCCAGAAACCGTTGTGGGCCATGGACGGCGGCCTCGACCGGCTGCTGAGCGACCGCCAGCACATCGGCGGGCTGGAGCAGAGCCTGCACGACGCGACGGCGGACCTGGAGCGGCATCGCCAAGCGCTGTCGGACGTCACCGCCGACCGGGACGAGAAGCAGGCGGCGCTGGCGCAGGCGCAGGCGCGGGCCGAGGAGATCAACGGCCAGCTCGGCATCACCGAGCAGGAGCTGTCGGTCGCGCGGGCCGAGGCGGCCCGGCTGGACCGGCGGCTGGCCATGGTCTTCGCGGAGCTGGCCGATGCGGCGTTGGAGGCCGAGTCGGCGCAGGCCCGCAGTTCCGAGCTGGAGCAGCAGGCGGCACAGGTCGCCGACCGGCTGTCCAAGACCCGGGCCCGGCTGGACGCCCTGGAGAACGCCAAGATCGTGCGGGCCGCGCACCGCTACCTGTGGCCGTCGGCGCGGATCGCCCGCGGCGTGCGGGACATCGCGCTCGGCCGGGCCGGCGACGAGGGCGACGCCGTGATGCGGCGTTCCGGTCCGCTGGCCGGTGTGATCGGGGCGCGGATGCGGGAGTCGGCGCGGCCCAAGCGGGAGGCCGAGCTGCACTACTCGGTCAACGTGCCGCAGCGGCCGATCGCGGTCGGCCGGGGCCAGGTCGTGGACCTGGACGGCTGGGTGGTCAACGCCGGCGTCGCGGTGAAGGACGTCCGCGTGCTGTTCGAGGGCGCATGGCACGCGGCCAGCACCGGCCACTACCGGCCGGATGTCGTTGCCGCGCTTGGACCTTCGGCCGTGCGCACGCCCGGCGGCTGCGGCTTCCGGGTCCGGCTGCCGCTGACGCCGATCGCCACGCCGGTGGACAAGCCGCTGGCTCTGGGGGTGCTGCTGGCCGACGGAACCCTGCTGCGGCGCGAACTTCCGCCGCTGCGGCTGCTTCCGTCCAATGTGGACCCGGTGACGGTGTCGTGGCCCGGGCGCGGTCCGAAGATCGCCGTCTGCATGGCGACCTATCGTCCGGATCCGGCTTTCCTTGCCGCGCAACTGGATTCGATCCGGGCGCAGACCCACGACAACTGGGTGTGCGTGCTCAGCGACGACAACTCGGGCCCGGAGTCGGTGGCGGTCATCCGCCGGCTGATCCACGGGGACGACCGGTTCGTGCTGGTGGCGCACGAGGACAACGTCGGCTTCTACGCCAACTTCGAGCGGGCGCTGGCCGCCGCCCCGGCCGACGCCGACGCGGTCGCGCTGGCCGACCAGGACGACGTCTGGGACCCGGACAAGCTGGCCACGCTGCTGGCGGCGCTGCCCGGCCACGGCCTGGCCTACTCGGACATGCGGCTGGTCGACGAGCACGACACCGTGCTGGCCGGCTCGTTCTGGTCGGACCGCCGCAACCAGTGGACCGATCTGGAAGCGTTGCTGCTGCTGAACACCGTCACCGGCGCGGCCAGCCTGATCGACGGCCCGACGCTGCGCGAGCTGGTGCTGCCGTTCCCGCCGGGCACGCCGTCGGCGTTCCACGACCAGTGGATCGCCGCGACCGCGCTGGCCGATTCCAAGCTGGCGTTCGTGAACCGCGCGCTGTACTCGTACCGGCAGCATGGGCAGGCCGTGACCGGGCACCGTCAGGAGCGGCTGGACAAGGGTCTGCCCGGCAACCTCGGCATGGCGCTACTGGCCTTGGGGCGCAACGAGATTCTCACCGCCGAGCAGGAAGCGCAGCTGGAGGCCGTGGCCGAGTACGAGCTGCGCCGCGTGGCCCAGTTCGCGACGACGCTGCTGCTGCGGGTGAGCAGCCTGACCGCCGAGGACCGCGAGCGGCTGACCGCCCTGAGCGAGGTCGAGCACCGCCGGGCCCCGCTGCTCAAGCTGGCCTCCCGCGCGCGGGAGGAAACCGCTGGGGCGGAACGGTTCCTGCTCAGCGCGGCGCTGCGCTGGCACGCGCTGCGGCGGGCCCGGGCCAAGATCCCGCCCCTGGTCCCGCCGAGTATCGACTAGCTGCTGCTGTACTGGATCTTCTGGCTCGGCAGGGCCCCGCAGTCGGCGATCACGCCTTCCATCTCGGCCCGGAAGGCGGCGGCGGAGAACCTGGTCCGGCAGACCTCGACCAGGGCCTGCTGGATCTCCGTCCACAGCACGTCGTCGGTGAGCATCCGGTGGCACAGCTCGACGATCTCGGCCGGGGACTCGCCGACCAGGTGCCGGGCCATCCAGCCCAGGTGCAGGCCCTCGCCGCCGACCGGCGTGGTGACGAAGGGCAGGCCGGCGGCCATCGAGTCGACAAACTTGATCTTCACGCCGGCCCCGTAGCGCATCGGCACCACGTGCAGCCGGGCCTTGGACAGCCAGACGCCCGGGTCCGGCACCTTGCCCAGGACCTCGATGTCGTCGCGGGCCAGGGCCCGCACCGCCGGCGACGGGTCGGCGCCGATCACCCGCAGCCGCAGCCCGGGATGCCGGCGGGACAGCTCCGGCAGCACCTCGTCGACCAGTTCCAGCACCGCGAACTCGTTCGGCGTGCGCGGCGCGTTGTCGAAGCCGCCGAAGAACGCCAGACCGTCACGGCCCTCCAGGCCCGGCACCTCGCCGGGCAGGCTGGCCGGGTAGCAGGCGACGTGCACGGAGGTGTTCGGCGCGATGCCGCGGGCCCAGCGGGCCTCCTCCTCGCTCACGCAGACCGCCACATCGGCCCAGGTGAAGGCGTGTTCCTCCTGCTCGCGCAGGTGCCGCGCCTCGATCGCCAGCCGTCGGCGGTCGGCCGAGGTCGGCGCCGTCTCGAAGTACTGGCCGGGGCGGCGGTAGAACAGCGCTTCGGAGTCGTAGACCTTGACCGCCTGCGGCTGCGACTTGGCGATCGTCAGGCCGACCTGGGCGAAGTTGTGCGGCCGGAACACCACCACCACGTCGTACAGGCCGGCCCGCTCGGCCGACCAGCGGCGGGCGTCGGTGACCCCCCAGACGACCTCGATCCCCTTGGCCTGCAAGGCCGGCGCGTACTCCTCGGCCCGCTCGGGCGAGTACGCGTAGAAGGTGACGCGGGCGTTCGGGTCGGCCAGCCGCCAGGCGTCGACCACCGCCATGGTGCGGGGGTCGCCCCGGCCGCGGTCGGCCTGCGGCACACGGTCGTCGATCAGCAGCACCCGATAGCCGGCGTTGCGGTCGCGCAGCCAGTACCTGTGGTGCTCGCGACCGGGCTCGTCGAGGCCGACGACGGCCGGGCGATCGGCCAGCTCCTGCGGCCAGCGGCGCAGGAAAACCTTGTGGTTGAGCCGCATCAGCTCGGCCGCGCGGTCGCCGCCGCTGCTGCCGTGCCGGACGTGCACCACCTTGGACCGCGGGTCCACCCACACCGTCCAGCCCAGCGACTTGAGCTGGACCTGGAGGTCGACGTCCTCGAAGTAGGCGATCTCGTAGTCCGCGCTGAAGCCGCCGGCCTGGTGGAAGGCGCTGCGGCGCATCACCAGGCAGGCCGCCGAGGCGTAGTCGACCTGGCGGGCGAACATCTCGTTCTCGGGGCCGTCGATCGCGCGGCACCAGCCGTCGCCGCCGATGACGCTGCCGGCTTCCTGCACGGTGCCGTCGACGTTGAGCATCACGGGCGCGACCGCGGCCACGTCCGGGCGGGTGTCCAGCACCTCCAGCAGCGGCTCCAGCCAGCCCTCGGTGACCTCGACGTCGGCGTTGAGGAAGCACACCAGCTCGGTCTTCGCGTGCCGCACGGCCAGGTTGCAGCCGGCGCCGAAGCCGAGGTTGCGGTCCATGCGCAGCACGGTCGCGCCGGTGAGGTTGGCGGCCAGCCATTCGCCGGTGCCGTCCGGGGACGCACTGTCGGCGATGATCACCTCGTACGGCTGCGGCGTGTGCTCGGCCAGCTTGGCCAGGCACGGCCCGACCAGGTCGCGGCCGCCGTAGGTGACCAGGACGAACGTGATCCTCATGCCCGCCTGATCTTCCCGTAGGTCTCGCGGAGCGGCTGCGACCAGCGCAGCAACTTGGTCTGGCGCAAGGCGTTCAGCTCGCGGTGGTCCTCCGCCGCGCGGGCCAGGGCCTCGCGGTGCAGCTGGCGCTCGTGCTCCAGCTCGGCCCGCAGCCGTTCGACCGCCTCGGAGTCGTCGGCGGCCATCAGCTTGTCCACCAGGATCTGCCGCTCGTGCAGCATGCGGTGGCGCAGCCGTGCGTGGGCGTGCCGCAACGCCGCGTTTTCCGCCGACAGCTCGGCATTCCGCCGCGTCAGGTCGCCGCCGCGCTCGACCAGGACCTGCTCGGCCGCCGCGGCGAACCCGTCGATCTGGGCTCGGGCCTCGCGGGCCATCATGCGCACGTCGATGATCGGGCCCTGGAAAGCCGTGCCCAGCGCGGCCGCCGCCGCCGCGACGTAGGGATCCTCGGTCACGACCTTGCGGGCCGAGGCGATCGCCGCGAGCTTGTCCTCCACGACCACGTCGGCCGGCAGCTCGATGCCGTCCGGGCCGATCACGTAGTCGCCCTCGGGCAACTCGCCGAGCTGGCGCAGCTGAAGCGTCCGGGCGGCCAGGACCTCGGCCGGCGCCAGCGTGTCGGCCAGCACCGCCAGGTTGACCGTCACCGTCGGCAGTGTGAGGGCGAAGAACGGCTCGGCCGACGACGTCCCGTACAACGCGGTCAGGTCGTCGCCGGGGGCGAAGGTCGGGCACAGGATGCTCAGGTGCACCGAGTCGGCGATCTGCTTGAGTCGGCCCTGGGTGGGCTCGCCCAGCGGCTGCGCCACCAGGCCTCCGTCCGACACCGACGGCCGCGACCAGCCCAGCGGGGCGTAGTGCGTCACCCGCCAGCCGGGCAGCCGGGCCAGCAGCTCGCGTTCCAGCACTCGGGGCACCACCTGGTCGCCGAGCCCCGGCAGGTCGCTGCTTCCCCACAGGGCGATGGCGCCGACGGTCGCCGGCTGGGACTCTGCTCGCACGTCGGGCACTGTACCGAGTGGCCGGTCAGCGCTTGGGATGTGCGGCCAACTGCTGGACGATCGTGCTCAGCACGTCGGGCTGGGTCAGCGGGCTGATGCCCGAGGCGATGTTGCGCTCCACGACCTCCAGCACCACGGTGTCGCTGTCCACGATCCGCTGCGCCTCGGCCCCCGGGTCCTGCTGCACGACGGCGCTGGGCGTCAGGCTGATGTCGGCGAAGGTGGCGGCCAGGAACGGCACCGCGTAGTTGGTGAACGAGTCCGTGATCATCGCGGTCTTGCCCTGGACCATGCCGTTGACCGGCTTGTCGGTGTGGAAGCTGACCGTGTCGCGCAGGTCGAACGGGCCCTGCTGGGCGCGGTCCACGCCGCCGTCGGGGGCCAGCCGGTAGGTGTGGCTGGTATCGGTGCCGGTGCGGGCGATCATCGGCGGCAGGTCGGCCGGGCCGTCCACCTTGGCCCCCTCGGTCACCCGCCACGGCACGTCGATGCCCGGGCTGATGGCGCCGGCCAGCGCCCTGGTCATGATCAGGCCGCCGGCGAAGGTCCAGTGCGTGTCCTGCGGGAAGTAGGCCGAGGAGCCCAGCCGGGCCAGCGCCGGCCGCAGGTCGACCGCCCCGGCCTGGCTGGTGACCTCGGCCCAGAACTGGTCGCTGTAGGCCTGTGCGCAGGACTTGCCGGCGTAGCGGTCGGGCAGGTTCTCCGGCACCGCCGTCGACTTGTCCGGCGGCACCACCAGCACGAACTTGCGGCCGGACTGCTCCACCGCCGCGCGCAGCTTGACCAGGGCCGCGATGACGTCGTTGAGCGGCTGCTGGGGCTGGCACTTGCCCTGCGTGTCGTAGCCGAAGTACAGCCAGTTGTTCTTGCCCTCGATGACCCGGGGGTAGCCGGCGATCGGCGGCGGCTCGTTGTCCAGCGGCTTCGTGCCCGGCGACGGCGCCCCGGCCGTGGGGGCCGGGGCCGCCGCGATCGGGCCGCTGGCCGGCTGGGACGGGTCGCCGCTGTCCTCGGACAGCGGCTCGCCGAAGACCGACCGGCTGACGCCGTCGGCCAGCCGGATCGCGTCGTCACGGAAGGACAGGTGGTCGGTGGCCCAGGGGCCCAGCTCGGTGAAGAAGGACCAGCCGTCGGCCGGGCTCGGGAAGGGGTGCAGCGCGCGGTTCTCGATCGACGGCGGCGTGCCGAAGATGGTCAGGCCGAACAGCGGCGTCATGAAGAAGACGACCGCCGTGACCAGGGCGAACCGCTGCTTGCCGTGGCGGGGGCGGTAGAGCGGGTGGTCGTCGGGCAGCGCCGACTCGTGTCGGCTGATCGGCTGTGTGTCCTCGCCCTGGTCCCCCACGGCCAGCACCCTAGCCCAGCCTTCGGCCGCTCCGGGTCGGTACGCTCGACCCGCACGCGACGTTCTCCCGTGCAGATGACGAGGCGCCACCACCAGGTGGACGGTTCTCCATTAACAGGAATTATGTGATCCCGATCACTTCAGAATGGGTTCAGCAGCCCAGCGTGACAGGACAGAGGCAAGACGGTGTGACGCAGTCACCCACCGTGTTTGACTGTGAATCTGTTAATGATGCCTGTATTCCCCAAACGGGTGAATCCCTGTCACCTTGATGTCGAAGGTTCGCCGGTGCCAAGGGGCCGGTGAAGGTGGGGGCTGGACACCTTGGAGGCAACTGTGGCGTTGCAGATAGCGGCGTTGGTCGCGGTCGGTGTGGTGCTGCTGATTCGCGTCGTGGTCGCGAGCTACAACCGTCCGTCCAACCCGTCCGACCGGTAGGCAGGTCGACATGGACGGCGTCCTTGGCAAGCTCGCCGAGCTGCGTGACCACGGCTTCCAGTTCATGAACATCCCCGACGAGGACGGCCGGCTCGACCGGATCATGGGCTACCGCCAGCTGCGCGGCTTCGTCGACACCATCCTGTTCCGCTCCGAGCACGACGCCAAGGCCGGCCGCGCGCCCGCCGTGCACGACTCCGCCCAGCCCGGCAAGGCCGTCTGGCTGTTCGAGGGCACCCTGGCCGAGGCCATCGACCGCCTGCTCGAACTGCCCCCGCCCGGCTCCGCCTCGGCGCCGACCCTGGCCGGCCCCACCGCCGCCCCCGACCTCGTGCCCGCCCATCTCAACCCGTTCCGCATCTGGACGCCCCAGGAAGGCATCGCCTGACGCTAGGTTCTGCCGCATGGCTGGTGAGCAGGTGCCGTTGTGGGTGCCCGTGGCGGTGGCGTTACTGGGGTTGGGCGGCGTGCTGGGGGCGCAGCTGATCGCCGGCTGGCGGGAGGACCGGCGCTGGCGCCGGGAGACCGAACGCGAGGAACTGCGCTGGACCCGGGAGCGGGCCAAGGACCGGGAGAACCGCAGCTACGAGGGCCGGGCCAAGGCCTACGCCGAGGTCATCGGGGCCATCGAGGCCTTCGACTGGGTCCTCTACGACGCCCGCCGCACCCTCCGCGAAGGCGCATCGCTCGACGAGGCCTCCGCCGCCGACCTCCGCAAGGTCTCCGCCCAGGCCCGCAGCTCCCTCGGCGCCGTCAACGTCCACGCCCCCGAACGCATCCGCGCCATGCTGCGGGAATCCCTCGTCCGCCGCTCCACCCTGGCCACCCGCCTGCTGGTCAACCGCCACGGCGACGAGGAACGCGAGCTGTGGCGCGAGGCCCAGCGGGAGTACAAGGTCATGCGCCGGGCCATGCGGGAGGACCTCGGCCTGGACGCCGAAGCCCTCGAGCAAACCCCGCCCACCCAGGGGGCAGACCCCGCTCCCAGTCTATCCGCGGGGGACGCTGAGCGACCTTGAAGATGCGGTGGCTGTGGACAACCGGGGACCTGTGGACAACCGGGAATGCGCAGGTCGGGAGGCTACGGCCTGGAGGTCCAGCGGATGGACGCTGGCCTTCACGCCGGCGTGAAGGTTTACCGTCGCCGGTATGCGCATCGGTGAGCTGGCGGACCGGGCCGGGACGACGACTCGATCGCTCCGCTACTACGAGGAGCAGGGGCTGCTGTCGGCGCGGCGGACGGCCAACGGGTACCGCGAGTACGACGAGGAGGACCTGCGGGCGGTCAACGAGATCCGGTCGTTGTTGGCGATCGGGTTCGCGTTGGAGGACACGAGGCCGTTCGTGGAGTGCCTGCGGGCGGGCAACGAGACGGGGGACGTGTGCCCGGCGTCGGTGGCGGTGTACCGGCGCAAGCTGGCCGAGATGGATGACTGCATCGAGCGGCTGCGGGCGGTGCGGGCGCAGGTGGCGGCCGCGGTCGAGAGGGCGACAGGGGAGCAATCGTGCTGCAAGAGGTCACCGACGCGGATTTCGCGGAGCGGGTGCTGACCAGCGACAAGCCGGTGCTGGTGGAGTTCTGGGCCAGCTGGTGCGGCCCGTGCCGGATGGTCGGCCCGGTGCTGGAGCGGCTGGCCGACGAGCATCCGGAGATCGGCATCGTGAAGATGGACCTGGACGCCAACCAGGTCACGGCCCGCGACTACCAGGTGATGGCCGCGCCGACGATGCTGCTGTTCGAGCGGGGCGAAGTGGTGAAGACGATCGTCGGGGCGAAGCCGAAGGCGGCCATGGAGCGGGAGCTGTTCACTCCCGTGGCGTGACCAGCTTCGACTCGTAGGCCAGCACGACCAGCTGGGCGCGGTCCCGCGCGCCCAGCTTGGTCATGATCCGGCTGACGTGGGTGCGGGAGGTCGCCGGGCTGATCACCAGGTGCTCGGCGATCTCCTCGTTGGACAGCCCGCCGGCGACCAGGGCCAGCACTTCGCGTTCACGGTCGGTCAGCTCCCGCAGGGCCCCCGGGTCGGGGCGGCGGTGTTCGGGCCGGGCGGCGAACTCGGCGATGAGGCGGCGGGTGACCGTAGGCGCGAGCAGGGCCTCGCCGGCGGCGATGACCCGGATGGCGTGCAGCAGGTCGACCGGCTCGGTGTCCTTGAGCAGGAACCCGCTGGCCCCGGACCGCAGCGCCTCGAAGACGTACTCGTCGACGTCGAAAGTGGTCAGCACCAACACTTTCACGCCGGACAGCGCTGGATCGGCGGTGATCTGCCTGGTCGCCACGAGACCGTCGACGCCGGGCATCCGGATGTCCATGACGACCACGTCCGGCCGGTGCTGCCGGGCCAGTTCGACGGCCTCGGCGCCGTCGGCCGCCTCGCCGCGCACCTCGAAGCCGTCCTCGGTCTCCAGCAGCAGCCGGAAGCCGGCCCGCACGAGCTTCTGGTCGTCGGCCAGCACGACCTTGATCGTCATAGCGGCAGCTCCGCCCGCACCAGAAATCCCCCCTCGTCACGGGATCGCGCCAGCAGCGTGCCGCCGAGCGCCAGTGCCCGTTCCCGCATGCCCCGCACCCCGTTGCCCGGCTCGGCCGACACCGGCGAGCCGTCGTCCAGCACTTCCACGGTCAGGCTTTCCTCGTCCCGCGAGAACCGCACGTTGACGGTACGCGCGTCCACGGCGTGCCGGACGGTGTTGGTCAGCGCCTCCTGCACGATCCGGTACGCCGTCGAGTCGACCGGCGCCGGCAGGTCGCCGGGATCGCCGCTGACCTCGACCGACAGTCCCGCGCCGCGGGCGGCCGCGAGCAGCTCCTCGATGCGGGCCAGGCTCGGGGCGGGGGCGCGGTCCTCGCCGGAGCGCAGCACGCCGAGGGTGGCCCGCAGGTCGACCAGGGCCGCCCGGGAGGCCTCCTTGATCGCCAGCAGCGCCTGCTTGGCCTCCTCGGGCCGCCGGTCGGCGACGTGGGCGCCGACGCCGGCCTGCACGTTGATCATGGCCAGGCTGTGCGCGACGACATCGTGCACCTCACGGGCGATGCGCAGCCGCTCCTCCTCGGCGACGCGGCGGGCCCGTTCCTCGAACACCTCGTACTGGGAGCGGCGGTTGGCCCGCACGTACCGGGCCGCGACGCCGATGGCGATCACGGCCGGCACGAAGAACACGTACCGCAGGTCGGTGGCGTCGCGGTCGGTGGTCAGCTGGGCCACCCCGAAGCCGATGACCAGCAGCGATCCGGCGATGCTGGCCCGCAGCGGCCCGACCCGCTTGGCCACGGTGTACAGCGCCAGGGCCGGGAACAGCGGCGTCGGCGCGGACGGGTATCCCGAGTAGAGGTAGCTGAAGGCCAGCACGGTCGAGAGCACGAAGACCACGTGCGGCCAGCGATTGCGCCAGAACAGCGGCACGGCGCCGGCCAGCATCCACGGCACCGCGAACCCGTCCAGTCGCAGCGGCGGCTGGTGCCAGTGCGCGGAAGCCCCCGCGATCAGCAGGCAGCCGATCGCGAGCGGAATGGGCAGCAGCACGGTCTTCCGGCTCCGGCTGAGGGGCACACCCGGACGCTACGACATCGCACGCCGCCCCGCGTACGTCACGAAGCGGCAATGCGAACTACGTTCCACGTGGAACCTTGGTCAGCGGCCGACGGCGTATCCCTGCATGCCCCGGGCGTTGGCGGCGCCGCGCAGGAGCCCGGAAGCCGGGTCGCGGGACACCGCCGACAGCCGTCCGAGGGCCCACGGCCCAGCGTCGACGACCTCGTGCCCACGCCGCCGCAGCTCGTCCAGCACCCCCGAGCCCAGCCGCGACTCCGCGACCAGCTCGCCCGGCTGCCAGCTGCGCGGAGAGAACGAGAGCGGGAACGCGGCCGAGTGCCACATCGGGGCGTCGATCGACTCCTGGAGGTTCAGGCCGCCGACGGTGTGGGCCAGCCAGAAGCACAGCTGCCACTGGTCCTGCTGGTCGCCGCCGGGCGTGCCGAAGGCCACCGGCACGTCGTCCCGGAAGGCCAGCGACGGGCTCAGCGTCGTCCGCGGGCGACGACCGGGGACCAGCGACGCCGGCAGACCCTCCTCCAGCCAGAACATCTGGGCCCGGCTGCCGAGCGCGAAGCCCAAGGACGGAATGGTCGGCGAGGACTGGAGCCAGCCGCCGGACGGCGTCACCGAGATGACGTTGCCCCAGCGGTCCACCACGTCGACGTGCACGGTGTCGCCGCGCATCTGGCCTTCCCGCGTGACCGTCGGCTCGCCGACCGCGGCGTCCATCGGCGAGTCGCCGCCGCCGATGCCGCGGCCGGAGGCGATGAACTCCGGCAGCCGCGGAGCCCGGCCGCCCGGCGAACCCGGCCGCAGCTCCAACGACGCGGTGTCGCCGATCAGCGCCAGCCGTGATGCCGTGTACTCGGCCGACAGCAGGTCGTCGAGCGGCACGTCGGCGCTGTCGCCGTACCAGGCCTCACGGTCGGCGAAGGCCAGCTTGGCCGCCTCGACCGCCAGGTGCACGGTCTCGGCGGTCGGCACTCCGTCCACATAGGAGAGCCGGTCGCGCAGCTCGTGCAGCAGCAGAACCTGTTGCGCCAGAACCGGTCCCTGGCTCCACGGCCCGCACTTGGCCAGCGTCCGGTCGCCGACCTGCACGGTCACCGCGTCCTCGTAGCTCGCCGTCCAGGTCGCCATGTCCTGCCCGGTGAGCACGCCGGCGTGGTCGCGGCCGGAGTCGTCCCGGTGCGGCTTGCGGCTGAACGCCTCGATCTCGGCCGCGACAAACCCCTGGTACCACGCCTTTCGCGCCGCCTCGATCTGCGCTTCCCGGTCGGAGCCGGCGGATTCGGCCTCGCGCAGCAGGCGTTCCCAGGTGTCGGCCAACACCGGATTGCGGAAGAGCGTGCCGGCCTTGGGCACCTGCCCGCCCGGCATCCACAGCTCGGCCGAGGTGGGCCAGTGCTCGGTGAACAGCCGGCTGACCGCGCTGATCGTGTCCGGAATCCGCCCCACCAAAGGGAATCCGTTGCGGGCGTAGCCGATCGCATAGTCCAGCACCGCGCGCAGCGGCTTGGTGCCGTGATCACGCAGCAGCGTCAGCCAGCCGTCCCACGAACCCGGCACCACCGCGGCCAGCAAACCGCTGCCGGGCACCAGGTCCAGCCCCTCGTCCCGGTAGTGCTCGATGGTCGCCCCGGCCGGCGCGACGCCCTGCGCGCACAGCACACGCGGGGTCAGGTCGTCGGCGGTCGCGAAGATCGCCGGCATGTCGCCGCCCGGGCCGACCAGGTGCGGCTCCACCACCTGGAGCACGAAGCCGGCGGCGACCGCGGCGTCGAACGCGTTGCCGCCGGACTCCAGCACCACCATGCCGGCGGCGGAGGCGAGCCAGTGGGTGGACGCGACCATGCCGACCGTGCCGGTCAGCTCCGGGCGAGTGGTGAACATGACCCCATCAGATCACGGCGGCGAGGTCCTGTCCCAGGTCCAAGTGGCCACGGCCGACACCCCACCAGGTGAGACCGTGCCGGCGCAGCGCGTCCGGATCCAGGTGGTTGCGGGTGTCCACGACCACCGAGCCTGCGGCCAGCTCGTTGATCCGGGACCAGTCCAGCCCGCGGAACTCCGGCCATTCGGTCAGCACCACGACGGTGTCGGCGTCCTTGGCCGCCTCGTACGCGTCGGACACCACCCGGACACCGTCGACGTCGCGGTCGATGCCCGGGTCGTAGCCGGTGAGCTCGGCGCCTTCGGCCCGCAGCAGCTCGGCCACGGCCAGCGCCGGCGAGTCCCGCAGGTCGTTGGTGCCGGCCTTGAAAGCCAGGCCCAGCAAGCCGATCCGCCGGCCTCGCAGCCGGCCGCCGGCGGCCTCGCGGATCTTGGCCACGATCAGCTGCCGCTGGTGGGTGTTGGTGTCGATGGTGGCCTGTAGCAGGGAGAAGTCGTAGCCGACCGCGGCCGCCACCTGAAGCAGCGCCTGGGTGTCCTTGGGCAGGCAGGAGCCGCCCCAGCCCGGGCCGGGCTGAAGGAAGGACTGGCCGATGCGGCGGTCGTAGCCCATGCCCTCGGTGACGTCGGCGACGTCCGCGCCCAGCCGCTCGCACAACTCGGCGACGGCGTTGACGTAGGACAGCTTCATCGCCAGGAAGCAGTTGGCGGCGTACTTGACCATCTCGGCGCTGGCCGCGTCGGTGAGCACGGTCGGCGCGCCCAGCCGGGCGTACAGGGCGGCCACCCGCTCGGCCGCGTCCTGGATGTCGCAGCCGACGACGATGCGGTCGGGGTTGAGGAAGTCGTGCACCGCGGTGCCTTCGCGCAGGAACTCGGGGTTGGACACCACCGGCACGTCCTTGCGCTTGAGCAGGCCGGACACCCGGGCCGCGGTGCCCACCGGCACCGTCGACTTGTTCACCACGATGCTGCCGACCGGCAGCATCGTGCGGACCTCGGCGATCACCGACTCGACGGCGGCCAGGTCGGCCGCGCCGCCCTGCCCCATCGGGGTCGGCACGCACAGGAAGACCACCTCGGCGTCGCCGACCGCGGCCGACGCGCCCACCACGAACTCCAGCCGGCCGCCGGCCTGGCCTTCCTGCACCAGCTCGGCCAGCCCCGGCTCCAGAATGGTCACCTGACCGGCGCGCAGCCGCTGCACCTTGGCCACGTCCACGTCCGCGCACACCACGTGGTGCCCGAGCGAGGCCAGACAGGCCCCCGTGGTGAGACCGACGTACCCGGTCCCGATCACCGCGATTCGACGAGCGAACACCTCGCACCACCCCGACCTGGTCGCAGGAGTCTCCGCAACCGACGTTCGCAGGCGGAGTTGACGGGCCCGCTGGCTTAGGCCGTACAGGTGGTGAACACCCGGTGGCGCGAGTCGAGGTTTAGGGTCACCCCCCGTGGAGCAACGTCGCCTGGGTGATTCCGGTCTTGTCGTCAGCGCGGTCGGCCTCGGCTGCAACAACTTGGGCCGGCCCGGCACCGCGACGGAGACGTTGGCCGGCGCGCGCTCCGTGGTGGAAGCCGCGCTGGACAACGGAATCAGCTTCTTCGACGTGGCCGACGTCTACGGCGCGCCGCGCGGCCGCAGCGAGGAGCTGTTGGGGCAAGCGCTCTCCGGCCGCCGCGAGCACGCGGTCATCGCCACCAAGTTCGGCGTGGACATGCAGGGCGTCAACGGCCCCGACTTCGGGGCCCGCGGTTCGCGGCGCTACGTGCGGCGGGCCGTCGAGTCCTCGCTGCGGCGGCTGAACACCGACTGGATCGACCTGTACCAGCTGCACCGGCCCGATCCCCGCACGCCGCTGGCCGAGACCCTGTCCGTGCTGGACGACCTCGTGCACGAGGGCAAGATCCGCTACGTCGGGCACTGCAACCTGGCCGGCTGGCAGATCGCCGACGCCGCCTGGACCGCGCAGTCCGAGCACGTGGCCGCGCCGGTGTCGGCGCAGAACCATTACTCGCTGCTGGAGCGGGAGGTCGAGCGCGAGGTGATGCCGGCGTGCGGCCGATTCGGGCTGGGGCTGCTGCCGTACTTCCCGCTGGCCAACGGCCTGCTGACCGGCAAGTACCGGCAGGACGGCGAGCCGCCGGCCGGCAGCCGGCTGTCCGGGCGGGAGCGGCTGCTGGCCGAGGCGCCGTGGGACCGGATCGAGAAGCTGCGGGCCTTCGCCGAGGAGCGGGACGTGCCGATGGTGCGGCTGTCCATCGCCTGGCTGGCCGCCCAGCCGACGGTGGCCTCGGTGATCTGCGGCGCGACCAGCCCCGAGCAGGTGCGGGCCAACGCCCGGTCCGGCGAGCTCACGCTCAGCGCGGCCGACCTGGACATGCTCGACGAAATCTGCCCGCCTGGTCGTCGCTGAGTGTGATGCTTGTCATCCCCCGGTCGTACGCCGGAACGGCACCTGCGGCCGACGCGGCGGCGGCCCGTCCGCGCGCACCCTGGTTGACATGGAGATTCTGCTGATTGCCGCACTGTTCGCGGGCGGCGCTCTGGTGCTGTCCCTGCCGCTGCTGGTGATGCTGCGGCTGCTTCAGGATCCGGCCGACCGACACGACGTCTGATCGATCCAGCAAGTTAGCCTCGCCGAATGCAGATCTCTGACAACGCGGCGATCGTGACCGGTGGGGCTTCGGGGCTGGGCGGGGCGACCGCGCGGGCGCTGGCCGCCCGCGGCGCGCGGGTGTTCGCGCTCGACCTGCCCAAGGCCGTCGCCAACGCCGAGGCCGTCGACGGCGTGACCTATGTCGAGGCGGACGTCACCAGTCCCGAGCAGGTGCAGGCCGCGGTGGACACCGTGGTCGCCGCCGGGGCGCCGCTGCGCATCGCGGTCAACTGCGCCGGGGTGGGCACCGCCGGGCGGATCGTGGGCAAGAACGGCCCGCACGACCTGGACACCTACCGGCGGGTCATCGAGGTCAACCTGATCGGCACGTTCAACGTGCTGCGGCTGGCCGCCGACGCCATCGCCAAGACCGAGCCGCTGGCCGACAACCAGCGTGGCGTCGTGATCAACACCGCCTCGGTGGCCGCGTTCGACGGCCAGATCGGGCAGGCCGCCTACTCCTCGTCCAAGGGCGGCGTCGTCGGCCTCACCCTGCCGGCCGCCCGCGACCTGGCCTCCTCCGGCATCCGCGTCATGACCATCGCCCCCGGCATCATCGACACCCCGATGCTGGCCGGCGTCTCCGACGAGTTCCGCGCCGGCCTGGCCGCGGGCGTGCCGTTCCCCAAGCGCCTCGGCCGTCCCGACGAGTACGCCCAGCTGGCGGTGGCGATCGTCGAGCACGACTACCTCAACGGCGAGGTCATCCGCATGGACGGCTCCCTCCGCATGGCCCCCCGCTAGCCATCGCCTTGACGCTTGGAAGGGGGCTTTCCTCCACTCGGAGTGAAGGAAAGCCCCCTTCCAAGCAGTTCAAGGGCGGTTAGAGGTCGTCGGCGAAGGGGAGGTCGGCCATTGCCGGCGAGCTCATCCACTCGCGCAGGGCGAGGGTGGCGTGCACGTCGTCCTCGTTGTACTCGAGCAGCCGCTGGCGCTGGGAGACCTCGGCCGGCGGGCCGTCCATGCCGACGGCGTCCCGGTACCAGCGCATGGAGTTCTCGCCGCCGGCCTCGGGGTCGCGCCAGTGGAAGCCTGCGACCGGGGCGATGATCTTGAGGCCTTTGCCGTGGGCGCACAGGAACTGGTCGCGGACCACGCCGAAGACGTCGACCCAGGCGGGGTCGCGGATGAAGGCGTTGACCTGGGCGACGGTGGGCACGCCGGGCTTGCCGGCGAAGCGCTCGGCCGAGGACAGCAGCCAGCGGTTCTCGGCCAGCTCGTTGTAGCAGTAGGCGCGGAAGGTCAGGTTGTGGGCCAGGGCCTTGTCCCGCACCCGCATCAGCCAGGTCCAGAACTCGCCGAAGGAGCGGGCCTCGTCGTCGTGGGGCAGCGGCTCCCAGGTGACGAACGGCCGGTAGCCCTGGGGCTCGCCGATGTCCTGGCCGGTGAGCAGGCAGCCCCACATGTAGGCCCCGGCGTCGCCGAAGCTCTCCATGTCGATGTCCACCTCGACGTCGGCGCGGGGCACCCGGACCTTGCGCACCCTGCGCACCACGGTCAGGTCCCGCAGCCAGGCCCGGGCCAGGATCACGGCGTCGGACAGCGGCATGCCGACCAGCGGGGTCACCAGCTTGGTGGCCGGATCCATCGCCGCCAGCTCGTCCACCGTGGACACACCCAGCTTGCGCAGCGCGAACGCGTCCTCGCCGCGGACGACCAGGCTCACGTCGCGGGCTTGCTTCAGCACGCCTTCGCAGACCGGCCACCACGGGCAGCTGCGGCATTCGACGATCCGGGACGGCCGGGCCAGCGCCTCCGAGCCGGCCGCCGCGGCGTTGGCCACGGCGAGCCGGTCGGCGAAGCGCATGTCGTACTCGGACAGCGCGGTCCGCGCGCCCGGCCAGGTCGGGGCGTCCAGGTCGTGCCACAGCACGACGTCGGCGTCCATGCCGACCACGCCGCCGTAGGAACGGCCGCTCGCGGCGAAGCCACCGGCCTGGAGCATGCGCTGGGCGTGGGCCAGCCGGAGCTGGTCCCGGGGCTGGGGACGGACCTTGCGCAGCGGGTCCGACCGGATGCCCATCGGGGTCGGCTCGCTCAGCGGCGAGGTGCGGGCGCCGGTGCCCGGATCGGTGACCTTGTGCCGGACGACCAGCACCGGGACGTAGCCCGTGCTGGTCCGGACCAGCAGGTCGATGCCGCCGCGGCGGCCGCCGGCCGGGTCCCGCGGCAGCTGCGGGGCCCACACGAACGGGGCGCCGGCCGAGAGCGCGGCCACGGTGGCCCGCTCCCGAT
Organism: Kutzneria sp. NPDC052558; assembly: GCF_044547355.1. NCBI lineage: Bacteria > Bacillati > Actinomycetota > Actinomycetes > Pseudonocardiales > Pseudonocardiaceae > Kutzneria > Kutzneria sp. NPDC052558. The sequence goes on along the minus strand of NZ_JBIUAG010000003.1, from coordinate 136,395 downwards.
CGGCCGGTTTCGCGTCGAGCGGGATCTCCGTCCAGGCCGAGCCGGCCATGCGGGCCATCCGGTCGGCGACCGCGCGCCGGTGGGCCATCGCGTCGGCCCGGCGCTGCTCCCCGGACGGGTCCGGCTCGGCCTTGGGGGCGTCGGCCATGGTCGGGTCGTTCTCCAGGTGCACGCGCCGCCGGCAGCGGGTCACCACACCGGCGTCGAGCAGCACCGAAGACGTCACGGTGAGCAGCCTAGTTCCGCCGGTCGGACTCCGTGTCGACGGCCGGTGGATCTCCACCTCCCGGACTAGAGTCGGGGTGTGGCACGCAACCGGTCCAAGCCCCGGCTCACACCCGCCCGCGCCAAGAACCTCGTCGGCCTGGCGAAGGTCATCGCGCCGGCCGTTGTGCCCGTTATCGCCCCGTACGCGGCGCGGGCCGCCGCGATGGCGCGGGACGCCATGGAGAAGCGACGGGCTCGCCGTCTCGGCATCGCCGTCGAGGATCTGGCCAACTACTCGGGCCCCGGCGGCGCGCTGCACGCCCGCATCGCCGGCGCCGCGCAGGCGGCGACCGACCTGCGCGCGACCGACGCCGCCTTCGCCGAGTCGAGCGAGGCCCGGCTGACCCAGCTCGCCGCGGCGGTCCGGGCGGCCGAGCGGATGCCCGGGGCCCGCCGGAAGGCGGCGCACAAGGCCGTCTCCCAGGAGCTCGATCGCCTGGAAGAGGACCTGCTCCGCCGCCTCGGCGTGAACTAGACGGTCCGGCGGTAGCCGGTCAGCGGCAGCAGGCGGCTGACCGCCGTCACGGTGACGACCGCGACCACCACGTGCATGACCAGCAGCCCGACCAGGTTGACCACGTCGGCCATGCCGGAGATCAGCAGCCCGAAGTCGGGGATGAAGCTGAGTACCACGACCGCCGGGACCAGCACGCGCAGCACCGCGCGGGCGTTGGCGGCGTAGCGGCGGACGGCGGCCCAGCCCAGGACGCCGGCGAGCACGCCGGCCACCGTCAGCGGCGCGTAGGCGATCACCACCAGCCCCATGTGGGTGCCGTTCGGATTCAGGGCGGTCGCGCCGAAGGCGACGACGGCGTTGAGGGCGACGGCGACGACCGCCGCGATGGCGATGCCGAGCAGGACCCGGGCGGTCGAGGCGTCGGCGTGGGGGTGGGCCTGGGTGCTCATGATCGGACTCCCTAGAAAGTGGATAACCTCGCTCCGTTTCACCGCCGACGGTAGCAGCGAAAATGGATACGAGCTATCCACATGGACAACTCTGCTCCGTTTCCCAGCTAGGATGGTGGCCATGGACGGTTCCAAGCCCCTGCGGCGAGACGCCGAGCGCAACCGGCAGCGCATCCTGGCCGCGGCGGACGCGCTGGTCGCGGAGGTCGGCCTGGACGTGACCCACAACGACATCGCCCGCGCGGCCGAGGTCGGCGTGGGCACCGTCTACCGGCGCTTCCCGGACCGGGAGCAGCTGCTCGACGAGCTGTTCGACGACCGGGTGGACCAGGTCATCGCCCTGGTCGAGGGGGCATCGCAGATCGAGGACCCGTGGCAGGGCCTGTGCGCGTTCGTCGCCGGCAACCTCGAACTCCAGGCCGGCGACCGCGGCCTGCGCGACCTCATGGTCGGCAGCGGCCGGGCCACCGAGCGGGCCAAACGGGCCAGCCGGCGGATCGGGCCGGCCGTGCGGGAGCTGGTCCGGCGGGCGCACGCCTCCGGCCAGTTGCGCCCGGACGTGGGCGCCGAGGACTTTCCGCTGATCCAGGAGATGGTCGGCACGGTGGTCGACCACGCCAAGCACGTCGACCCCGACCTCTGGCGGCGCGCGCTGGCCCTCGTGCTGGACGGCTACCGCGCCGACACCCAGTCACGAGAGCCGCTGCCGGCCCCGATGGCCACGCCGGAGCAGATAGACCAGGTGCTGTCCCACACCCGGCCGTCGCCGCGTCGCTAGGCGTTGCTGTCCGGCACGTCCTTGCTGGTCACGAAGCCCTCCTTGACCAGCCAGTCGCGGGCCACGTCGGCCGGGTCCCGGCCCTGCACGTCCACCTGGGCGTTGAGCTCCTGCATGGTCCGGTTGTCCAGCTTGGCCGAGACCGGGGCGATCACCTGCTCGATCTGCGGGTGCGCGGCCAGCACGGCCGAGCGCACGGTCAGCGCCGCGTTGTACTGCGGGAAGAAGTGCTGGTCGTCGTCGAGCACGGTGAGGCCGAGCGACAAGATCCGGGCGTCGGTGGTGAAGACCTCGCCCCAGTTGCAGGCCGTGCCGTCCTTGGTCGCCTGGTAGACCGCGCCGGTGCCGAGGATCCTCACGTTCTGCGACGGGATCCCGTACTTCTTGGTCATGCCCGGGAAGCCGTCGTTGCGGCTGGCGAACTCGGTCTCCAGGCAGAACGTCAGCGCCGAGGGGTCGACCTCGGCCAGCTCGGACAGCGTGCGCACGCCGTACTTCTTGATCACGTCGGCGTTGGCGGCGATGGCGTACTTGTCGTTGACCGGGGACATCGCCAGCCAGCTCACGCCGTTGGCCCGGTCGGCCGTCCGGACCTTGTCGAACTGCTCCCGCGGGTCGACGATCACGTCGTTGTGCCCGAGGTAGCTGATCCACGCGGTGCCGGTGTACTCCCAGCTCATGTCGATCTGCCCGGCCAGCAGGGCGTTGCGGGCCGAGTTGGAGCCCTGGATGTTGGTCAGGTCGCTGACCTGCGCGCCGGCCGCCGACAGGGCCAGCTCGGCGATGTAGCCCAGCACGATGTTCTCGGTGAAGTCCTTGGACCCGACGGCCAGCTTCACCCCGGACAGCACCGGCTTGATCGAGCCCGGGCCGACCGCCACCGGCACCGTCGAACCGGAGCTGAGCCCGCACCCCGTGAGCAGGGTCGCGACCAGGGCCAACGCCACCAGCTTCCTCATCGCAGCCCTTTCGGTCCGAGAAACTCCTCCGCCAGCCCGCCGAGCCAGTCGACGAGCAGCGCCAGCGCCATGGCCAGCACCGAGCCGACCACCAGCACCGAGTAGCGGGCCAGCTTGTCGCCGGTGTCGATCAGCACGCCCAGCCCGCCGCCGGCCACGAAGAAGGCCAGCGTCGCGGTGCCCACGGCCAGCACCAGCGAGGTGCGCAGGCCGGCCAGGATCAGCGGCACGGCCAGCGGCAGCTCGACCCGCCGCAGCACCGCCGAGGACGACATGCCGATGCCGCGGCCGGCCTCGATCAGGGTCGGATCGACCTGGCGGATGCCGACGATGGTGTTGCGCAGCACCGGCAGCAGCGAATACAGGGCGATCGGCAGGGCCGCGACCCAGAACCCGGTGCTGGCCGTGACCAGGAAGAACAGCACCATCAGGCCGATGGCCGGGGCGGCCTGCCCGATGTTGGCCAGGGTCAGCACGACCGGCGCGGCGAACCGGGCCCAGCGCCGCGTCAGCAGGATGCCCAGCGGCACGCCGACCAGCACCACCACCGCCGTCACGGCCACCGCCAGCAGCAGGTGCTGCCAGGTCAGCTCGACCAGCGTGGGGAAGTTGATGTTGCGCTGCTCGATGTCGTCCAGCTGCCGGGTGCTCTCCCACACCAGCACGCCCGCGACCACCGCGAGCACCGCGACCGGCTGGGCGAACAGCCGGATCCGATCGGCGCGGTCAGGCATGCTCGTGCTCCTCGCGCAGCTTGCGCACGACGTCCATCACGGTGTCGATGCCGACCGCGCCGACGTACTCGCCGCGAGTGCCGACCACCGGCACCGAACCGCCCTCGGTGAGGATCGCCTCCAGCGCGTCCTGGAGCGTGGACTGCCGACTGACCTGGTCGTTCACCGGCCGCCCGACCGTGCCCAGCGCCCCGTCGTTGAGGTCGCGCAGGTGCACCCAGCGCTTGGGCCGCTTCCGGTTGTCCAGCACGAGGGCGTACTTGTGGTCGCCGGCCAGCAGCCGGGCCCGCACGTCCGCCGGCCGTTCGTCGAGGGTCGCCGTCTCGACGTGGTCCAGCTCGACGTCCCGCACCCGCAGCAGCGTGAGCTGCTTCAACGACGCGCCCGCGCCGACGAAGCCGGCCACGGTGTCGTCGGCCGGGGCGGCCAGGATGGCCTCGGGCGTGTCGAACTGGAGGATGCTGGACCGGGGCCCGAGCACGGCGATCCGGTCCCCCAGCTTCACCGCCTCGTCGAAGTCGTGGGTGACGAACACGATCGTCTTGTGCAGTTCGGACTGCAACGACAGCAGCTCGTCCTGGAGATTGCCTCGGGTGATCGGGTCCACCGCGCCGAACGGCTCGTCCATCAGCAGCACCGGCGGGTCGGCGGCCAGCGCCCTGGCCACCCCGACGCGCTGCTGCTGGCCGCCGGACAGCTGGCGCGGGAAGCGGTCGCGGAACTCGCCCGGATCCAGCCCGACCAGGTCGAGCATCTCCTCCACCCGGGCCGTCGTCCTGGCCTTGGGCCAGTTCAGCAGGCCCGGGACCAGGCCGATGTTCTGGCCAACGGTCAGGTGCGGGAACAGGCCCGCCTGCTGGATGGCGTAGCCGATGCCGCGGCGCAGCTCGTCCGGGTCCAGCGAGAGCGCGTCCCGGCCGCCGATGGTGATCCGGCCCGACGACGGCTCGATCAGCCGGTTGATCATCTTCATGGTGGTGGTCTTGCCGCAGCCGGACGGGCCGACGAAGACCACGATCTCGCCGGCGGCGATGGTCATGCTGAAGTTCTCGACGGCCGCCTGCCGCCCGCCCGGATAGCGCTTGGTGACGTTCTCCAGCTCGATGTCGACGGCTTGCTGCTCAGTCACGGATGCCCCTCGATGTGGTCAGCCGGCCGACGAGCACGTACACGCCGTCCAGCAGCAGCGCGATCACGATCACGCCGATGGTGCCGACCAGCGCGAGCTCGACGGCGTTGACGCTGCCCACCCGGGACAGCCCGCTGAAGATCAGATTGCCCAGTCCCGGGCCCTTCACGTACGCCGCGATGGCCGCGATGCCCATCAGCAGCTGGGTGCTGACCCGCATGCCGGCCAGCACCGCCGGCCAGGCCAGCCGCAGCTCGACCCGGGTCAGCACGCGCAGCCGTCCCATGCCGATGCCGCGGGCCGCGTCCACCACCGCCGGATCCACCCCGTTCAGCCCGACCACCGTGTTCCGCACGATCGGCAGCAGGGCGTAGAGCACCAGCGCGACCATCGTCGGCGGCACGCCCAGGCCCAGCACCGGGATGAGCAGGCCGAGCAGGGCGAACGAGGGAATGGTCAGGATCGCGCTGGTCAGCGCGGTGGCCACGGCCGATCCGACCGGACTTCGGTAGACCGCGACGCCCAGCCCGACGCCCAGCACGGTCGCCAGCAGCGTGGCCTGAACCACGGCGCTGGCGTGCAGGTAGGAGTCCATCAGCAGGGCCTGCCAGCGGGCGGTCACGTACGTCCACAAACCCATGAGGTGATGGGTACCCAAATGGAGTAGCGATAAACCACCATTCGGAACGTTCCCCGGCACCCCTTACGCTCAGCGGCGTGTCTCGACGGCAGCAGCTCACCGGCCCCGTGCGGTTGTCGCGCGGCGCCATGCTGGCCGTCAGCTCAACCACGCTGGCCGTGACGGCGCACGGCGTGGCCGGCGGCGGCTGGCCCGAGGCGCTGCCCGTGCTGCCGTTGAGCCTGCTCATCGCGCTGGCCGGCACGGCCCTGGCCGACCGCTGGCGCAGCGGCTGGACGATCATCGGCGCCCTCGGGACCGCCGAGCTCACCCAGCATGTGCTGCTCTCGGTGATGCACGGCGACGCCGCCTTCGGCACCGGGTTCATGGCGGCTGCGCACCTGGTCGCGCTGCTGCTGACCGCCGTGCTGCTGGCCAAGGCCGACGCCGCCGTCGTCGCGATCGCCGGCGCGGTCCACCGGCTGCTGCCGTGTGTGCCGTCCTTCCCCCATCCCGACCGGGTCCGCATCGCCCCGGTCGTCTCCCGGCCGGCCGACCAGGTCCTGGACGTGCTGTTCCGCCGGTCGCTGGGCCGTCGCGGCCCCCCGCTTTTCTCCTGAATCCCCGACACCCCGACCAGTCCCCATTCAGGAGAGAACACAGCCATGTCCACAACCCGCTTCGCGCTGCGCGCCGGCGGCGTGCTCGCCGTCGCCGGCGCCGTCGCCCTGGTCACCGCCCCGGGCGCGTTCGCGCACGTCACCGCCAACGTCACGACCGCCGTGCAGGGCAGCTACGCGGTGATCACCTTCCGCGTGCCCAACGAGGAGGCCGACGCCGGCACGGTGAAGCTGCAGGTCACCTTCCCCGACTCGTACCCCATTCCGGGCGCATCGGTGCGGCCGGTGCCGGGCTGGAAGTCCCAGGTCGACGTGGAGCCGCTGCCCGCGCCGATCAAGGAGAACAACCTCGACGTCAAGAACGCCGTCAAGACCGTCACCTGGACCGCCGACGCCGGCACCCGGATCAACCCCGGCGAGTTCCAGGAGTTCGCCGTGTCGGCCGGGCCGCTGCCCGACGACACCGACGAGCTCCAGTTCCCGGCCGTGCAGACCTACGACAACGGCGTGGTGGTGAACTGGGCCGACGCGCCGCCGGCCGCCGGGCAGAAGGAGCCCGAGCACCCGTCGCCGTCGATCAAGCTCCAGACCAAGGCCAACGCGCCCGGGGCCATGGACATGTCGGCCATGGGCGCGACCGGCATCACCGACACCGCGTCCAGCACCGCCGTCTCCGACAACACCGCCCGCTGGCTGGGCGGGGCCGGTCTGCTGGTCGGGGCCATCGGCGTCGGCGTCGGCGCGGGCGCGGTGCTGCGCACCCGGCGACCGGCCGTCGCCACCCCGGCCCCGGCGTCCACCGAGTCCACCACCACCGAAAAGGGGGGCAAGTCGGAGTGAAGCGGCTGCTGGCGTGCCTGCTGCTGGCCGGCGCGGGAATGGTCGGCCTGGCCGGGCCGGCGTTCGCGCACAACGTGCTGGTCGGCAGCGACCCCAAGGACGGCACGTCGTTGGAGGCCGGTCCCTCGACCGTGAGCCTCACCTTCGACCTGCCGATCCAGCAGGGCGACTTCGACGTGATCACCGTGACCGGGCCGGGCAACACCCGCTGGGACGGCGGCCCGGCCAAGGTGGACAGCAACGTGATCAGTGCGCCGGTGCGGCCGCTGGGCGCGGCCGGGCAGTACACCGTCGGCTACCGGATCCTGTCCGCCGACGGGCACCCGGTGTCCGGCGCGGTGAAGTTCACGCTGACCAAGGCCGGCAACGGCACGCCGGCCACGCCCACCGCCGCCTCCGACGCCCAGGCCTCGACCGACGGCTCCGACGGCTCCGTGCCGGTGTGGCCGTGGATCGTGGGCGGCGTCGTGTTGCTCGGCGTCGGCGTGTTCGTCGCGCTGCGCATGGGTCGCACGCCGGAGGACAGCTCGAAATGACCACTCCCCGGACCATCGCGCGCCCCAACTACGGGCTGGTCGTCGGCCTGGTGCTGACGGCACTGGCCGGGGCGCTCATCGGGACCTCGCTGACCGGCGAGGCCCCGGTGCCCGGCGTCGCCGAGCCCGGCGCGATGGTCCGGTTCGGGCTGCCCGTGGTGCGGGTGCTGCTGGACGTGTCCGCACTGGTGACGGTCGGGCTGAGCGTGCTGCCCATGCTGCTCGGCTTCGACCGTCCCAAGCAGACCGAGCCCGTGCTCGACACCGCCCGGCGGGTCGCCGTCATCAGCTCCGCCGCGTGGGCCGTCACCGCGTTGCTGTCCCTGGTCTTCGCCGCCGCCGACCTTCGCCCCGGCGAGATCCCCACCGTCAGCACCGTCGTCGAGTACGTCTCCACCATCGGCGCCGGCCAGGCCCTGGTCATCAGCGCCGGCATCGCCCTGGTCTACCTGCTGTTCGCCGTGCTGGCCCTGCGCCACGGCGAGAAGGTCCCGGCCGAGCTGCGGATCGTGCTGTCCGTCTTCGGCCTGCTGCCCATTCCCGTCACCGGCCACGCCTCCAACTTCGGGCTGGCCTGGGACGGGCACGGGCTGAGCATGGTCTCGATGGAGCTGCACGTCATGGCGGCCGCCGGCTGGACCGGCGGTCTGCTCGCCCTGGGCGTGCTCGTCCTGGCCAACCGCTCCCTGCTGGCCCGGGCCCTGCCCAAGTTCTCCAAGCTGGCCACCGTCTGCCTGATCGCCGTCGGCGCCACCGGCCTGGTCAACGCCGCCATCACCCTGGCCGGCACCCCCGGCGTCAGCCTCTGGACCGGCCTGTTCGTCACCCACTACGGCTGGATCGTCCTCGGCAAGATCGCCTGCTTCGCCGCCCTCGGCCTGCTCGGCGCCAACATCCGCTTCCGCCTGCTGCCCCTGGTCGAGCAGCACCAGCGCATCCCCGCCCTGGCCGGCTGGCTCACCTTCGAGCTCGCGGTCATGGGCCTGGCCTACGGCCTGGCCGTGGTCCTCACCCGCGCCCCCGTCGTCTGACCTGAGCGTCAACGGCGCTCGCCTCGGCGACGATGGGCGAGCCGAAGAACAGGGCGGACACGCGTAGCCAGTGGCGGGCCTCGTGCGCCAGCCCGCCGACTTCGGACCGCCGGCCGACGACATCGACGACGCTGCCGGGCATGGGCCGACCGGCCAGGTAGGCCTCACGGCCGACCGCGAGCACGACGGCGTCGACGAGGGCCGCCGCATCGCCGCCGGTCAGACCGCGCTCGCGAGCCAGCGTTTCCGCCAGGTCGCCCACATCCGCGTCGACGTGACGCCGAAACGCCTGGAGAAAGTCGTTGAGCTCGATGATCCGTCGATGCAGATTCCACGTCGCGCGCAGGCGCAGCAGATCCGCGGCTCTCGATCTGGCCGGACTGAGCGCCACGCTCGGCAACGCCCGCCACAACGTCGACCACAACGCATAAAGACGACAACAGACGGCATAGCACTGCCACCAGAGCTGAATGCGGTGCAGCATTTCGCGGACCGGCCGGAGCCAAGGGCTGGTCATGAGCACCGAATAGACCCCGGTCGCGCACAGGCCGACCAGCGAGCCGAAACCGGCGACAGCGAGTGGCGGCCCTTCCACCGACGCCTCGGGCCAGGGGAAGGGCGCAAGACCGGGCACCAGCAACGCGACCTGATAGGCGATCACGTGGAACTGCACGATGGCCGCGATGGACACACACAGCGAGTACGTGCCGAGGGCGAGCGACAGCCATCTGACCGAGGCGGCCTTGCGGGCCCAGCGCAGGCTGACCCGAGCGAGGTCCTGCAACGGGTAGACGAGATAGACGGCCAGGATGAGCCAGGCAATGGGGCCGACGACCACGTCCGGCCGCCCGCCCGCCGTGTAGCGTCCGTGCGGGCCGAAGTCGAATTCCCGTGAATGCGGGGCCAGCGAGAACAGGAAAACGAGAATCGCGCCCGCACAGAGCAGTGCGGTGAGATGACGCCGCGTCTGTCGGGCCGCCGCTGCCGGCTCTTCGACCGTGAAATACATACAGCACAACATGAAGTAGTTGCAGAGCATGCCGACGATGTTCTCGACCGGCCAGGTGAGGTCCACTCCGCCGACGACCAACAGCGCCGACACACCGGGAATGCGCACGAGCGAAGCGGCGAAGGAGAAGACCACCCCGATGCCCAGCGCGCGCAGCTGCGGCGTGCGACCGCCCTGGACGACCCGGTACAGCACGGTGATCACCGCGATGATCGAGCCGATCAGCCCGACCACCGCCACGAGCGAAACGTTCACAGCTGGTCGCGCCCCCGCCGCGAGGGCCGCAGGGTCGAGGCGAACCGGGCGATCACGGCCAGGTCGGCGGGGTCGGGCGGGGAGATCGGGTGGATGAGCTGCGTGTCCGCCACCCGCAGGGCCAGGGCGGTCGCGAACCGCTCCGCGGCCTGCTCCTGTTCGTCGAGGTAACCGGTCTGTCCGCCGCAGTCCAGCCGGCACAGGCCGGCGCGAACGGTGCGCCGGACCACCTCCGGGGCCAGGTCGGGGAGCAGGGCGGACATGAGACGGAACTGGAGGTCGTCGAGGTCCTCCGACGAGAGGTGCCCGAGGACCATGTGCGCGACCTCGTGGAACACGGCCTGCCGTTGGACGGCCTGCGGCGCGGTGTCGTCGTAGACGATGCAGTCGAGTGTCGGGGCCTTCACCCACAGGCCGGAGAAGGGCGCCGGCCCCTCGGGCACGACCGTGGAGAACGGAATGAGCGACACCGGACGGCCCCGGAAGGTCGCCAGGCCCGCGATGAACTCGTCGAGATCAGCGCCCACGGGGACGGCGGAGAGCAGGCTCCGCACCGCCCTCGCCAACTGTCGTCGACGGCGTAGGCCGGACAACCACGACAGCACACGCAACGGATCCCCCCAGGGTCTCGTCGTGTCACATCCTCGACCAGCGGTTCGACATGGTCACGGGCGGTCGCCGGGCCGCCCTTCCGCCTGCTTCGCGTTCTGGGTCCGCACGTGTCTGAGCACGGCGGCGATCGCGCCGAGCGAGGCGTTGTCGGCCAGCACGTCCGACGACAGGTGGCGCGCGGCCACCGGCAGGTAGTCGGCGAGCAGGTCGAGCTGCTCGTCGATGCGGGCGATCACCTTGGCGTCGGAGGTGGTGAGGTATTCGGCCGGCACGCCGAAGTACTCCGCGAGGGCCCGCAACAGCTTGAGTCCGGGATCGTCGTCGGACCCGTCCCGCAGGCGGCTGAGCTGGGCCACGTCGACGCCGATCGCGGCGGCGACCGCGTCGTCGCTGAACGCGGGGTTGGCCGGGCCGGCCGGTCGCACCTTCTCGAACAGGGTGTTCACCCGATCCCGCACGCTGCGCTGCCTGACGTACAGGGGCAGGTCGCCGACGGCGATCTCGTCCTTGACCAGGTAGGTCACGTCGACACCGAAGAAGTCGGCCAACCGCTGGATCAGCTTGAGGTTCGGGTTGTCGCGCTGGCCGTTGCGGAGCTGGGTGACGTAGGTGTCGGTGGACCCGATCGCGCGGGCGACGGCGCTGTGGCTGAACTCCGCCTGCCGCCGCGGCGCGTGCGGATTGCCGGAGGCTGCGATGTCGCGCGCGTGCTGGTGGTCGGACACGGGACGCGTCTGCCGCTCGAACAGCGCCTGGATCTTCGCCGCCAACGGACCGCGCGCGCCGTCGGCTTCTCGGCCTGACATCGGGCCCCCTCGCTGGCTGACGTGGGCCAAGCCTAACTGGGTTGCCGCAGCGTGGACACAGGTCGGCAACCAGTTGGGTCGGTGAGCCGCACGGTCCGCCGCCATCGGACGCACCCCTCCCCGGCGGTCGACTCCTCTTGTGAACAGGTGTTTTCTCACGACCCTGCGGACCTTGCCCGCAGGGTCGACCCGCAGCCAGGCCGGCATCCGTTGGTCGTCCGCAGTGCTCCATTCAGGTGGTGTCCAACTCATAACACCGTTATTAGTTGGAAGTGCGAGAGGCTGGGCCGGCCGCGTCGAGCGGCATGCCACCTCATCGAAGGACCTCGTGCTGACACACCCAGGGGGGAGGAGGCGAGCGAGGGAGGCCACAGCGGTCCGGCCTGCAGATCCCGCCTTCGCTGCCAGCGCGAACGACGATCAACCGGCACACCCCAGGCCGCGCGATCGGGTCCGGACGAGGTGGACCGTCGACCGGGAGTTCCCCGTTCTCGTCGACGGACAGGGCCCGTCTGCGCACTCCCCAAAGTCCCCGCGCAGGCGGGCCCCTGTTCGAACCGGGCCTACAGGTCGGCGGCTTCCCGGGCGGCGACGGCCGCCTCCTCGTCCAGGCCGATCAGCGTGTAATAGCTGCTCAGGGTGGTGAGGGCGGCGGCGAGGTCAGGGCGGTGGCCGTCGACCAGGCGCCAGGTGTCGACGGCTTCCTCGATGAGCGCGACGGCGTCGGGATAGCGGGCGTGGTCGTGGTAGGCCACGCCCAGCGCGGTCAGAGCAGCGGCCAGCTCGGGCCGGTGCGCCGGATCCTCGGCGGCCCGCGCCCGGCACTTCTCGACCGTCTTCTCGAACTCCGTGACCGTGTCCGCGCTCATGCCGGCCTCCCCGGAACGGATGATAGGTCGCCGGCGGCGACCGTCATCCCGGATAGCAGGGACTCAGGCGGCGCTGCCCTCCAGCAGCACGGCCGCCACCTGCTCGGGATCATCGCTCATGGGCACGTGCCCGCAGCCGGGCAGGGACAGGTGCCGGGCGTCGGGCAGGGCCCGGCGGGCGCGTTTGGCCTGGTAGGGCGGGAGCATGGCGTCCTTGGTGCCCCAGGCGACGGTGATCGGGATGTCGGCGGGGATCTGTTCGGCGAACGGCGTGCCCTCGCGCACGATGAGCTTGTACGAGGGCCAGGCGATCTTGAAGGCCTCGAAGTCGCCGAGGGCCTGGGTCGGGTCGAGCCGACTGGGGCGGGCGACGATGGCGGCGTACATGAGCCCGCGGCCGGCGGTGTGGTTCACGAGCCGGGGCACGGCCGGTTCGAGCGCCCGGCCGACGCCGCGCATCGTGCCGAACACGGCCCGGGTGTACGCGAAGTCCCAGTTGGCCCGCCAGAAGCCGGCCGGCGACAGGGCGGTCACCGAGCGGACGGCATTCAGCGCGGCCAGCTCCAGGGCCAGGCGGCCGCCGAGCGAGTTGCCGGCGACGTGCGGACGGGCCACGCCGATCCGCTCGAACAGCTGGACCAGCTCGTCGAGGGTCTGGGCCAGGGCGGTGCGGCCGTCGCGGACCAGCGGTCCGGACTCGCCGTGCCCGGGCAGGTCGATCAGGATCACCTCGCGGTGCGGACTGAGCAGGTCCACCACCGGCGCCCAGGCCTGTCGGCGATGGGTGACGCCGTGCAGCAGGACGAGCGGAGCGCCGGAACCGACGCGGTCATAAGCCAGGCTCACCAGACCCACCTCCCCATAACCTACTGCCGGTAAGAATACCTTTCGGTAACTCGATTGCCAGAGCCCGATAGCGTGGAACCCGTGCCACCCTCAGCCGAGTCGATGCTCCGCGAGGCCCGGGAAAACGGCCTCGACCTGCGGGATCAGTACGAGATCGACCAGTCCGGCTGGGACTACCTCGTCCTGCACGCGACCGCGACGGACGGCGCCGACTGGATCCTGCGGGCGCCTCGCCACACCGACGGCCTCTACCTGCCGGCCGAGGGGCGGCTGCTCGACCACGTCCGCCCGCTGCTGCCGGTCGCGGTGCCGGACTGGCGGATCAACACCGGCACGCTGGTCGCCTACCCGAAGCTGCCGGGCGCGCAGGCCGACATGCGCTGGACGCCGACCGACGACCTGCTCGGACGCACCATCGCGATCATGCACGCCCTGCCGACCGAGCCGGTGCGAGCGCTGGGCGTCCCGGTGTTCACCCCCGACGGCCAGCGGAAATGGATCGCCGACCTGATCGAGCAGGCGCGCGCCGAGTACGTCATCGCCGACGAGCGGCTGCGGCGCTGGCAGGACTGGCTGGACGCGACCGACCGCTGGCCGCCGGACATGGTGCTGGCCCGGGGCGACCTGCATCCGCAGCATCTGCTGGTCGAGGGCGGCCGGCTGGTGGGGCTGATCGACTGGGCGGACGCGACCATCGGCGACCCGGCCATGGACTTCACGGACCCGTACGCCAACTTCGCGCCGGCGGTCTTCGAACGGCTGCTGGCCGACTACGAACGGCACGGCGGACACGTCTGGCCGGGCATGCGGGAGCACATCGCGCTGCGCGCGTCACTCGAACCGGTGATCAACGGCCTGTACGGCGTGGAGACGGGGCGGACGGATCTGATCGAGCAGGCCCGGGAGCAGCTCAGTCGCAGTCGGTGACCTGGGCGGCGGACGGCGTGGCCCGCAGTTCGCCGAGGCGGTCGAGCACGCCGTGCCCACGCCGGTCGAGTTCACGGCGGTCGATCCAGCCGGCGGCGTAGTGCCGGTAGGCCTGGGACAGCATCACCAGTTCGGCGAGATAGTCGGCGGAACGGCGGCGTCGACCCTCGGGCAGCGCGGTGAGCAGCGGCAACTGACTGTCGACGACCTCGTCAAGCAGTTGCGCCGTACGCAGCGCACGCCGGGTGCGCCACCCCCGCCACGCGAACATGCGCGTTCCCGCCAGGCCCTTCACCGTCGCAGTCCACCTCACAGCGTCGCCCACTACCCGATGCCTGTGACGTCGTACCGCTCCGGCACCGCGTTACCGGGATGTGACGCTACCGGTAAGGGACCCACCTGGTGAAGGTGTCGCCGACACGAACCGAGCGCAGCCGCCGGCGCAGCTCGGAGCGAATGTTGGGGTTGCTGCGGGCAATCGGCAGCACAGCGGCGGTGAGCTTGAGCTCACGCACCTCGCGCAGCACGGCAAAACCATCCCAGCGGGTGACATCGAAGCCGTAGGCCTCGGCCAGCATCGCGTGCTTGTTCACCGTGTGGTGGAAGCGCAGCTGGCCGACGGCGATCGGCACCAGGTCCCACTCGCGCGGCCCGACGCAGGTGGTGTCGAAGTCGCACAGCACCGTGCCGCCCGGGGTGGTGATCAGGTTGCCCAGGTGCGCGTCGCCGTGCACCACGCCCGGCGGCAGCTCGTAGCTCACCTCGGCCAGCCGGGTCTCCACGTCGTCGCACCGGCGCAGCAGGAACTCCACGTCGTCGGGGTCCCAGCCCTCGGCGTCGCGGATGCGGCGGCGCAGGTCGTCGATCGGGTTCCACTCCGGCAGGCTGGCGTCCTCGACCGGGATCTCGTGCATCCGGCGCAGTAGGTCGGCCAGCTCCACGGCGGTCGGCTCGTCGCCGGTGTCGGGCACCTCCTGCCAGAACGTCGCCGAGTGCTCGCCGATGTGCAGCGGCTGGCGCACGTCGGGCAGCAGCTCCACCGCCGGCACGCCGTAGTCGGACAGCAGCTGGGCGGCGTTCACCACGTTGTCGGCCCGGTGCCGGAGCCCCGGGGTGAGCACGATCCGCACCACGACCGGGTGGCGGGCCAGCCGGAAGACAGCGTTGTTCACGAACCGGATCAGTTCCGCACCGGTCGCGTCCAGCCCGACCTCCGCGCACGCCTGACCGAGGACGGCCCGTAGCCGATCCCTGGTGGAGCGTCCGTCCGACAACGAAGCAGTCACTTGGTCATACCGTCCGATACACCTTGATCCGCTCGGCGAGGTCGAGCGCCGCCGAGTTGTTCTTGCGCCGAGCGGCCTCCAGCTGGAGCGGCATCAGCCGGTCCGAGATCCGCTTGGACTTGATCGACTCGCCCAGCTTCATGGCCGAGTGGCCGATCTTCACGCCCTGGTCTACGTCGCCGACGCGCATATGGTTCTCCGCCAACATGGACAGGCCGAAGACGTGGGTGCGTTGCATGTTGCTCTCGTAGCCCTCGGTGCACTTGATCAGCTCGTTCACCGCGAGCGGGGCGTACTTGACCCGGTTGTCGTCGAACTTGCTCAGCGCCGACAGGGCCGAGCCGATCATCCCGTGCAGGTCGTTGACGTCGAAGAACTTGACCCAGCTGGGCGCTTCCTCGCTCTGCGCCCGCTCGAACTCGTCGCGGGTGCGGCTGATCATGCGCTGCACCTGGTCGGGGCGGTCCAGCATGCCGTAGGCCCAGGCCTCGTTGGCGCACAGCACCGCGACCGTGAGCGCGGAGCCGGACTCCTGGGCGGCGATCTGGCCCAGCTGGAACATCTTCAGGGCCTCGCCGGCGGCGTCGTTGTGCAGGTAGACGCGGCCCATCCGGTACAGGATGTTGGCCACCAGGCCGTTGTCGTTGCCCATCTTGGCCAGTTCGAGCGCCTTGGCGAAGTGGGTGCGGGCCGAGTCCAGCAGGCCGGTGTCGAACGAGGTCCAGCCGGCCAGGCTGTGCATGTCGGCGACCGCCTTGAACAGCCGGTGCTTGACCGGGTCGGCCGCCTCCACCTCCAGCAGCTGACGGGTCCAGGACAGCTGGGCGACCACCGCGTCCCGGCAGAACCCGCCGCCGTACTGGTAGTCCAGCGAGCGCAGCGCCCTGGTCGCGGCCTCGATCTGCCGCACGTCGGTGGTGCCGATCCGGTTCGGCGTCGGCGTCTGGGCCGCCGTCGGCACCCACGCCCCGCTGTCCGGGCCCAGCACCTGGGCGCCCATCGTGACGGAGGCCGCGTGCTGCAGGAACCGCCGCCGCTTGACCTCCTCGTCCTCCCGCTGCTCGGCCTCGTCGACGCTGCCGGCGACCTTGAGGGCCGTCGTCTCGTCGTAGGCCAGGCCCATGTAGCCGCGCGGCACGCCGAGACCGTCGGCGATGCGGGCCAGCACGTCGTAGGCCATGACCTGGCGACCCTTGAGGATCTCCGAGACCTCCGACTGCGACTGGCCGGTCAGGGCCGCGATCTGTCGCTGGGACACGCCGACGCGACGCAACTGCCGGTACACCGAGCTGACGTCCCGGTTGGCCAGCGCGTCGCGCATCTCCTGGCGCTCCCAGTTGTCCGGCGTAACGGGCGAGCTCTGGGAACCGATGGTGTTCAATTGCGCCCCCTCACGGTCCGTTGGGCGTCATCCGAAGAGTAAGGGCTGCTCGCCCCGGCCGAGAAGGCCTGATCGGCGAGGCTGATCGGTCGCACCGAACCCCGTTGACCGTTCATCGTGCCGCTCCCACCGATCAGCGCTGTGACGCCCCACAACGTTTGATGTACGCGCAATCTAGTTTTCCGTAAGCGGCCGCACACGGAGGGACACAGCAAGTGGAACTGATCGGACGAGTCCAGGGGATGACCCGGGAGACCCTCGCCGAGCAGCCCGCGAGCTGGACCGACGGGCGGCGCGCATGGCAGGTCCACTGCCGCGACGTGGTGAACCGGGAACGGTGCCTCACCGTTGTGGTGGACAAGGGCAGGGTGGTCCTGATGGGCCCTCCTGGGGAGACCGCGGTCCTGTCCGCAGGCCAACTCGGCCAGCTGCGGACGGTCCTGCGCGAGGCCGCCGACCAGGCGGAAAGGTGACGGTGACGTACAGGTGGACGAGATACTCGGCCAGGTGCTCCGCAACGCCGTGTGGGAACGCTTGGACATGCTGTCCGAGCTGGCCAACCAGGCGGACGCGCCGTCCCTGCTCTCCGTCGCTCGCTCCGAGCTGCCCCGCCTGACCGACGGCTGGCGAGCTCTGCTGGCCGCGCACGAGCCCGACGAGAAGGGCAACTGCCCGGAGTGCTCCACCCGCTGGCGGCAGCAGAAGTCGCCGTGCTCGGTGTGGCGCGCCGCCTACGAACACCTGGTCGCCGGCGGACTCGCCACGCGACCGGCCCGACACATGCTCAGCCCGCAGCAGCCCGCACCGGCGCCGCGCGGGTCCCGTCACCGCTCCGTAGCGGTGGCCCACTAGCTGGCGGCGTCGGCGTCCCGGAAACCCCGACCCGGGAACTGCTGATCCTCCGCCACCGGCCGGCGACCCGGGGACGTCCGAACCCCCGACCGCGACGTACCGGGTCGCTGGCCAGATAACTCCACAGATTTCCGCGGGCCGGCGCTGAGTTGGCGCCCCGAGCGTCTACCCCGAACCGGTGACGGTCCGCGGCCACCAACCCCGGTTGGGGTGCCTGTTTTCCCCGGACAGGCACCTCAACCGGTCTCAGTTTCATGGCGCCGCCTTCGGCGTCGCCTGCTCGGCCCTTCTCAGCCGAGAAGAACTGTCAGCTCACCGACTTGATCCTGGTCACCATGACGCCGCCGGCCACCGTCGCGATCGCCGACAGGATGAACAGGGCGGCATAGCCGCCGGCGGCCATCTGCAACGCCAGTCCGGCCACGACCGGGGCGATGACCTGCGGCAACGCGTTCGCGATGTTGATGACGCCGACGTCCTTGGCCCGGTTCGAGGCGGCCGGCAGCACCTGGGTCAGCACGGCCAGCGCCACCGCCCAGTAGACGCCGAAACCGATGCCGAGCAGCGGGGCGGCGACCAGGGCGGCGGTCCAGGTCGGCGAGACGGCCAGGATGATCGCGGCCGCGGCCATCACCACCGCCGAGGCCACCACGTACGGCTTGCGGCGGCCGGAGTTGTCGGACATCCGGCCCGCGACCAGCGCGCCGATGGTCAGCGCGATGCCGTAGAGCACCATCAGGATCAGCAGCCCGTCCACCGGATCGCCCTGGTAGTGCACGGCGTCGGCCAGGAAGTACAGCAGGTACAGCGTGCCCAGGGCGTTGCCCAGGTTGACCGCGAAGTGCGTGCCCCAGCCCCAGCCGAAGTCCGGGTGCTTGACCGGGGAGATCCACAGCGCGCCGATCATCTGCCGCAGCCCGCCGCCGGGGCGGAACCGCCGCGGCAGCACGGCGTCCGGCGTGAACCGGACGAAGGCCAGCGCACCCAGCACCACCAGCACCGCGCAGGCCGCGTAGCCGCCGGCCAGGCTGGTGATCACCACCGACACCAGGGCGGCGCCGGCCACCGTGCCGAGCATCTGGCTGATGCCGATGAAGCCGCCGACCTCGGCCCGCTGCTCGACCGGCACCCGGTCGGGCAGCGCCGAGGTGAGGCTGGCCAGCATGCCGTTCAACCCGGCCTGCACCAGCGACCAGCCGATCACCATGACCACGATGTTCGGCGCGACGGCGAGCACGGCCAGGCCGACGCCGCCCAGCACCGCGCCGGCCAGCGTCCACGGGTGGCGCCGGCCGAACCGCGAGCAGGTGCGGTCCGACAGCGCGCCGATCACCGGGTTGGCGATCAGCGCGACCAGCGCGCCGATGCCCGTGACCAGGCTGAACACCGCTTCCTTGTCGGTGCTGGCCAGCAGCTGGGCCTGCTCGGGCAGCAGCACCTGGATCGGCGCGTAGATGCCCAGCCACAGGCCGAGGTTGGCCAGGAACAGCAGCGTCGTCCAGCCGCCGCGCACCTTGATCACGGGTTCGGCGAGCGCACCCGGTTCGTCGTCGAACGGTCCGGCCCCGTCCACCTCGGCGGCCTGCGCCATCAGTGATCACCTCTGATCAGTTCCCGCAACCAGGTGAAGGAGGCCTTGGGCGTGCGCCGCTGCGTCTCGTAGTCGACGTGGACCAGGCCGAATCGGGGTTGGTAGCCCTTGGACCACTCGAAGTTGTCCAGCAGCGACCACACGAAGTAGCCGCGCACGTCCACGCCCTCGTGCATGGCCAGCCGCAGCGCCCGCAGGTGCTCGGCGATGAAGTCGATGCGGGCCCGGTCCTCGATGCCGTCGAAGCTGCACCCGTTCTCGGTGATCTGCACCGGCGGCAGCCGGTCGCCGTGCCGGTCGCGCAGCTGGACCAGGAACTGGCGCAGCCCGTCCGGCACCACCGGGGACCCGTTGGTGGTCATCGGGTAACCCTCGACCTGGCCCAGGTCGAACGGCAAGGGGTTGCCCTCGGACGGGGCGGACACCTGGGTCGGCTCGTAGTAGTTGACGCCGTAGAAGTCGAGCGGGGTGTTGATCGCCGGTAGGTCGTCGGCGAAGCCGACCGGCAGGTGCGGGTGCATCGACTCGGGGTAGGTCCCGGCCAGCATCGGGTCGGCGTAGAGCCAGTTGAGCAGGTCGCTGCCCCGCTCGGCGGCCTGGTGGTCGGCGGCCTTGTCGGTGGCCGGCCAGACCGGGGTGTGGAAGTTGGCGGTGCCGATCTGCTTCGCCCCGGCGGCCCGCAGCGCCTGCACGGCCAGGCCGTGGGCGAGGTTCTGGTGGTGGGCGGTGGGGACGGCGTCCATCAGCAGGAACTGGCCGGGCGCGTACTCGCCGATGCCGTAGCCGTAGACCGTGGTGACCATCGGCTCGTTGATCGGGATCCACATCGGCACCCGGTCGGCCAGCCTGGCCCCGACGATCGCGGCGTATTCGGCGAAGTGCTTGGCGGTGTCCCGGTTGAGCCAGCCGCCCGCGTCCTCGATCGCCTGCGGGGTGTCCCAGTGGTAGACGGTGGCCATCGGCCTGATGCCGGCCTCGCACAGCGCGTCCACCAGCCGGTCGTAGAAGTCCAGCCCCTCGGTGTTGACCGCGCCGGCGCCGTCGGGTTGCACCCGGGGCCAGGCGATCGAGAATCGGTAGGCGCCGACCCCCAGGTCGCGCATCAGGCCGATGTCCTCCGGGTACCGGTGGTAGTGATCGCAGGCGACCGCGCCGCTGTGTCCGGAGAACACCCGATCGGGTGTCTCGCAGAACGTGTCCCAGACCGACCTGCCCCTGCCACCCTCAGAGACGGCACCCTCCACCTGATACGCCGAGGTGGAGACCCCCCAGAGGAAGTCTTCGGGGAAGGATGGGAGGACGGGCTCGCTCATGGCACCACCTTCACGACTTGCACTACCGCCGAGTAGACGTGAAATTTGTTCGGATACTAGGCGTGTGCGGGGTCACAGGGAAGTGCCCTTCACCCGTCACAGGCGAGAATGCCTGCCACAGCCGCCAGCCAAGGAGTCCGAGTGTCCGCCGACCTGAGCACCGACGTGGGTCCGCTGCGTCGCAAGCCCGTCCAGCAGCGCAGCGCCCAGCGGGTGGAGCGCATGCTCGAGGCCTGCGCCTCGCTGATCGAGGAGTTGGGCTACGACGGCGTGACGACCACGCTGATCGCCGAGCGGGCCGGCGTCGCGGTCGGCTCGCTCTACCAGTTCTTCCCCGACAAGCGCGCGGTGGTGCAGGCGCTGACCCTGCGCAACCTGGAGCGCTTCATGGCTAACGTGGTGCAGCGCTTCGACTCGGCCGAGCTGGAGCACTGGTGGGACGCCGTCGACTCGATGTTCGACGTGTACGTGGAGATGCACCGCACCGTGCCGGCGTTCAGCCGGCTGCACTTCGGCGACGTGGTGGACACCCGGCTGCTGGACGAGGGCAAGGACAACAACGCGGTGATCGCCGAGGGGCTGGCCTCGCTGATCTCCGAGCGGTTCGGCCGGTCCATGGCCGAGCTCCAGCTGCCGGTCGCGGTGGCCATCGAGGCGGCGGACGGCGTGCTGAAGTTCGCCTTCCGCCGCAACGACCGCGGCGACCAGGTCGTGGTCGACGAGGCCAAGGCCCTGATCAAGGGCTACCTGTCGACCCGACTGGGCGAGCCGGAGTAGATCAGCCGAAGGCCTGGCCCTCACCCCGGTAGGTGGGGGCCGTCCGCTCCACCTCGTACCCCCGGACCAGGTGGAACTCGCGGAACCGCTCGGCCAGCTCGCCGGCCTTGGCGTGCCGCATCCAGACCCGGTCGCCGATCCGCAGCCGGTCGGCCGCCTTGCCGGTGACCGGCGTCTGCACCTCGCCGGCGGCCTCCAGCTTGGTCAGCTTCAGCCCGGCCGGCAGGTACGGGGAGGGCAGCCGGTCCTCGCCGATCGGCCCCGAAGCTGGGTAGCCGCCGGTGAACAGCGTGGCCACGTTCGGGCCGGGGCGGCGCACCACCGGCAGCGCGAACAGGGCGGCCGGCCTCGGCTGGAACGCCCGATAGCCGTCGAACAGGGTCGGCCCCAGCAGGCCCGATCCGGCCGCGACCTCGGTGACCGCCTTCTCCGACGAGGTCTGCTCCAGGCTGCCGGTGCCGCCGCCGTTGACGAATTCCAGCGGGGCCAGCGCTCGCACCGCGGCGACCACAGCCGCCCGCCGCTCGGCCAGCTCGGCCGCCGACTTGCTCTGCATCCAGCGCACCGCCACGCCGCGCAGAGGGTTGCCGGGCGGGGCGTCGCCGATGCCGGCGATCTGCCCCTCGTAGGCCATGATCCCGACCAGGCTGAAGCCCGGCCGGTCGATGATTCTCCTGGTCAGCGCGGTGGCCTGGGCCGCGGTGTGCACCGGGGAGCGCAGCGGGCCGACGTGCAGCCGGCGCGATCCGTTCAGCGGTCGCCAGGAGGCGTCCAGCTCCAGGCAGACCCGGATGTCCGGGTGGCCCGGGCCGAGCGCGTCGTCGACCAGGTCGAGGTGCTCGACCGAATCGACCATGATCGTGATCGCCGCGCGGGCCGCCTCGTCGTGGGCCAGCTTCTGCAACGTCGCCCGATCGGTCGTCGGGTAGCCGACCAGCAGGTCCGCGCAGGTGCCCTCGGCGAACAGCCACATGGCCTCGGCCAACGAGTAGGTCATCAGGCCGGCGTAGCCCGGCATCGCCAGCACCCGTTCGAGCAGGGCCCGGACGCGCACGGACTTGCTCGCGACGCGGATCGGCACGCCGCCGGCCCGTCGCACCAGCTCGGTGGCGTTGTGATCGAAGGCGTCGAGGTCGACCAGGGCGAACGGGGCGTCGAAGCCCTCGGTCGCGGAATCGAACCGGACGCGCTGCTGCTGCGGTGACACAGTTGAACGGTACGTCGCCACGCATTGAAATGTGAATACTTTTCACCTAGCTTGTGTGCAGCGCATCACAGGTTGGCGGAGGACAGCGATGGTCGGACAGCTCCGGGGCAGCGACACCGCACGACCGCCGCAGTGGCGGAACTGGGCCGGCACGGCCCGGTCCCAGCCGGTGCAGGTGGCCCGACCTCGGGACGTGGGCGAGATCGCCTCGGTCGTGACCGCCGCCGCCCGCGACGGTCTGACCGTCCGCCCGCGGGGCAGCGGGCACTCGTTCACCAGCATCGCCGCCACCGACGGCGTCGCCATCGACCTGGCCGAGTGGACCGGCATCGTCCGGGCCGACGTGGAGAACGGCCTGGTCACCGTCCGGTCCGGCACTCCGCTGTACCAGTTGAACGAGGAGCTGCACCGGCTCGGCCTGGCCATGGCCAACCTCGGGGACATCGACGCCCAGACCGTCTCCGGCGCCATCTCCACCGGCACCCACGGCACCGGCGCCCAGCTCGGCGGGCTGTCCACCCAGGTCAGGGCCCTGGAGCTGGTGCTAGCCGACGGCTCGGTCGTGACCTGCTCCCCCGACGAGCGCCCGGACCTGTTCTCCGTGGCCCGGGTCGGTCTCGGCGCCCTGGGCGTGATCAGCACCGTCACCCTCCAGTGCGTGCCCGCTTTCGTGCTGCGCGCCCGGGAGTTCCCTCAGCCGCTCGACGCCATCTTGGAGCGGTTCGACAGCATGACCGCGTCCGAGGACCACGTCGAGTTCCACTGGTTCCCGCACAGCGACCGCGTGCAGGTCAAGCACAACGTCCGGCAGCCAGCCGACGTCGCACCCGCGCCGCTGTCCAAGGCCCGGCAGTTCTACGAGTACGAGATCATGGAGAACGCCGCCTTCGGCCTGGTCTGCAAGCTCGGCCGCGCCGCCCCGTCGGTGGTCCCCACCCTCAACCGGGTGTGCGCCTCCCTCTGGTCCGAGCGCTCCTACAGCGACCATTCGTTCCGGGTCTTCACCACCCCGCGCCGGGTCCGCTTCGTCGAGACCGAGTACGCCGTTCCACGTGAATCACTGCACGACGTGCTCCGCGAGTTCCGCGCCGCCATCCCCCGCCTCCGGCACCCCGTGATCGTGCCCGTCGAGGTCCGCGTCGCCGCCGCCGACGACATCCCGCTGTCCACCGCCTACGGCCGGGACAGCGCCTACATCGCCATCCACCAGTACATCGGCATGCCGTACCGGGAGTACTTCGACTGCTTCGAGAAGATCGCCGGCGCCGTCGGCGGCCGCCCCCACTGGGGCAAGATGCACACCCTCGACGCCTCGGTGCTGGCCACCCGCTACCCCCGCTTCGAGGAGTTCCGCTCCGTGCGCGCCAAGGTCGACCCCACCGGCGTCTTCCGCAACGCCTACCTGGACCAGGTCCTCGGCGCCCCGTGACCCTCGGTCATGTTGGCAACCCGCCCCGTATGCCCCTCCCCGCGTCCCATCACCGCAGCTCACAGCCCCCGCAAACGCTTGTCCACAACCCCCTGAGTTATCCACAGGCAACCCCAGGTAAAGATCAACGCCACCCCACCCCAGGTAGGCTGGCAGCGGGGTCGCCCCCCTGGGAATGGGTGGGGGATGGTCTTGTCAGCGGAACGCGCGAGGGCCGTCAGATTTCCTTGGTGTCGTGGCGGCGCCGTGAGTCCGGGTCAGGCTCCGTTCACGGCGGCGACGGCGTCGGCGATCGGGGTGTCGCCGGCGATGAGTTCGAGGGTGAGGCCGGCGGTGGCCGGGGCGTCGAGCAGGGCGAGCAGCACGGCGGCGACGTCGGCGCGGGTGACGGTGCCACGCATGGTGGAGGGGGCCTCCAGACGGACCCGACCGGTGGGCGCGTCGTTGGTGAGGCCACCGGGACGCAGCACCGTCCAGTCGAGGTCGCAGCCGCGGACGGCGTCCTCGGCGGCGGTCTTGGCGGCCATGTAGGCAGCCCACGACTCGTCGGAGCCGGCGGCGAGGGGGCGGCCGACGCCCATGGAGCTCACGAGCAGGTAGCGGCGGATGCCGGCCAGCGAGGCGGCGTCGGCGAGCAGCACGGCGGCGGCGCGGTCGACGGTGTCCTTGCGGTCGGTGCCGCTGTTGGGCCCGGCACCGGCGGAGAAGACGACGGCGTCGGCGTTCTTGAGGTGAGCGGCGAGCTCGTCGGCGGTGGCGGACTCGAGGTCGCACACGACCGCTTCGGCTCCGACGGCGGCCAGGTCGTCGGCATGGGCGGGGTTACGCACCAGCCCAACGGGACTGTCGCCCCGAGCGGAGAGAAGTCGCTCCAGCTCAAGGGCAATCTGGCCGTGTCCGCCGGCGATCACTACGCGCATGTGGTCCGACACTAGTTCAGCTGGCGGTGGCCAGCACCTGCTCGTACACGACCTCGTTGACCCAGCGGGTGACGGCGGTCTGCTCGAGGCTGACGTGCTCGGGGGCGCCGGCGAGGTCCATCGACACGGTGCCGTCGGGGTCGGCGCTGACGATGGACACGCCGTAGCGGCGGGCCCGCGGCAGGCAGTTGCTCAGGTAGTCGTCGGTCAGCGCGACGGAGGAGGGCAGCACCACAGCGGCGTCACCGTGCAGTGCGAACGGCACGGCGGAGGCGAGGCCGGTGCGCCAGTGCTTGGCCACGGCGAGCACGCCGACGATGCGCACGGCGGCCGGCGGGACCTTGCCGGTCAGCTCGGGCCACACCCAGGTGGCGACGGTGGTGCGGTCGACGACCGGCCCGACGCCGAAGCACAGCCGTTCGGCGTGCGCGTCGGGCAGCAGTTCGGCGACCACGAAGACCTTCCGGCCGAGCAGGGTGAGCTGCGGCAGCAGCACGCCCTTCCAGCCGAGCCGTTCGACCGCCTTGGCGGCAAGCTCCTCGGACGGCGCCGGAAGTTCGACCGCGGGCACCGCGCGGGACGGCAGGGTCTTGGCGTTCTTGTGGACTGCTGCCGTGTTGCCTGCGGAGCGGCTCACGAACTTCGCCTCCTCATCAGCCTCGACGACTGCGCCGTCGCGATTTCTTCCGGTTACTGGAGTACCAGGTCTGACCGGCCCGGATTCCGCACTACCTGAGGGTGTGCGGTTGGCGGCAACATGCGGTCGGTGACCGGTCGCCAGCCCGGAATCGGACTTCGGTCCGGCGGTGCTGCCGTTCGTGTGAACGGCTCCGGCGGACGGTCGGCGGTCGGCCAGCGGCCCCGCCCAGGCCGATGCACGTGCATCTGCCCAGGAATTGGGCCCGTTATCGTTCACGCGACCGGTGGAACCCAGGCCGCTGACCAGCCGCGCAGGCCGCCGGACGGGTGAACGCCGACCGCTCGTCGCACGCCGACTGGTCCGCGCTGCGACGAACGGTCGGCGTGGCCATGGACAATCAGGGCGACATAACCGGTACAGTCCGTCACCGGCACTAACGGATGCCCGGCAGGTCCACCTTCAATCCCGGCAGACGGGTGGAAAGCACCGCCGATGGCTGCCTCCGCGCACCACCGTTCTTTTCTTTCTTGTGCCTCGACGACGGTTGCTGCCACGCGCCCTTCGCCGAGCCGGGCGGTGAGGGGAGCGAGGACCCGATGCCACACCGACTTTCTCTGGTCCGACGCCTGGCGTCGCTGCGCCGCATGTACACCGGCGAGACCGATTCCACGCTGCTGCCGGCGATCACCGCCGGCGTGCAGCAGCTCGGCGCCGATGACCGGACCCAGCTGCACGCCATCCTCGACAACGACAACGTGGGCCGCCTGTTCGGCGACGACGAGCTGCCCCCGCCCCCGGGCCGGGTCCGCCAGGCGATGCTGGCCGACGCCCCGACGGAGGGGCAGCGCGAGTTGGAGTCCGGCATCCTGACCGCCGCCGGCCGCGCCGTGAACTACCTGCACCTGCGCATGCCGGCCGATCTGCTGCGTCCGGCCCGGATCTTCCGCATGATCCGTCCGCACGCCCACGAGCTGGTCATGCACCTGGAGGGCGGGGCGCTGGGCCCGCTGCTGGTCGAACTGATGCCGCATCTGGTCGAGAACGAGCTGGTCGGCGTCCCGGGCCTACGCGCCCGCCTGCACCGGCGGCACGTGGAGCTCTATCTGGTGGACGACATCTCGGCGACGGTGCACCTGTCGAACGTCTCCTACCGCCAGTGGACCGCCGCCCTGGCCTTCACCGAGTCGCTGGCCGACATGGGCGAGCTGCGCTGGCTGGGCAACGATCCGACGCCGCTCACCGACGTCGAGCGGCTGGCGTTGGACACCCGGCACCGGTCCCCGGGCCCGGCCGGCCTGAACAGCGCCCTGCTGCGCCGCTTCCGCATCTTCGGCGACGCCCTCTGGTCGGTCGCCTGGTCGCGGGGCTGTGAGACGACGAAGGTGGAGTGGACCGCGCAGCCGTCACTCGGACGGGTGGCTCGCCTGCTTGTGCATCCGCTGTTCGGTCTGCCCGGCGACGGACATCACGTCCGCTATTTCGACGAGAGTGGCCTCACTCTCACCGATCTCTACGCTCCGCGCTGTGCCATGCACCCCGCGTCGACCGCCCCGGTGCTGGTGCTGCGGCCCGACCCCGGGCCTGATGGGCCACTCGAGTTGTCCAGTCCCGGCTGGCGCGCCGCCGCCACCCCCTGGTCGGCCTGGCAACGGGCCCTGGCGATCGCCAATCCCACGTTCCCCCGCCAGTCCACCCAAACCCCATCCCCCCTCAACAAGTGACCGACATCACCCATTAGAAGGTCCCCCACCCCTTTTTTTACCCACCCCACAACAACTAATCCCAAAGAAGCAGGTCAGCGCCCCAAAGAAAGCCGAAGCGACCGCGAGACCAAGGGGGGACAGGTCCGCGGCCCGCTCGCCCGAAGACCCCGCGACCTGCGACTTTCCCGATCGCCATCCCGGATTGGGGGGTGCAGGGGGGCGAAGCCCGCCCTGCCTCGGGGTCTGGGGCGAGAGCCCCAGTGTAAAAAACGAGAGAGCCATGTTGGCGCTTTCTGCCAACATGGCTCTCTCGCTATCGAGTGGGCGAGGGGGGAGTTGAACCCCCACGTCCTTTCGGACACACGGACCTGAACCGTGCGCGTCTGCCATTCCGCCACTCGCCCTCGGTGACAGGAGAAACACTAGCACGGGTGCGGCTCGGTCTCCTAATTGGGCCGTGTCGCCCCTCGCGGGCCCGGATACGATCGAGTCAGGAAGTCCGTAGCGAGAGGAACAGCCGTGGGACGCGTGCAGCGCTTCGAGCGCCGCCTTGAGGGCGCTGTGGGCAACGCCTTCGCACGCGTGTTCGGCGGCAGCGTCGTGCCGCAGGAGGTGGCGCAGGCGCTCCAGCGCGAGGCCGAGTTGAACGTGCGGGAGCTCGCGGGTGAGAGGCTGCTCGCGCCCAACAGCTACCGAGTGCTGCTCGGCGCAGCGGACCACGACCGTTTGGCGGGTGCTGGACAGGACGAACAGCGCATAACGGAGCTGCTCGAGGACTGCGTCCGCGAGCACCTCGCAGAGCACGGATGGGATACCTATGGTGACGTCGTAGTCTCCCTGGAGCGCTCCGACGCGCTGCACACTGGACAGTTCCGAACCAACTCGTCCGTCGACCCTGACGTACGACGGCCAGCACCACCTCGCACCGCAGGAGACCGATCCATGAGCCAGCCACCAGGCCAGTACCCCCCGCAGGACCCCTACGGTCAGCACCAGGGTCAGCAGGGTTACGGCTATGACCAGGGCTACCCGCAGCAGGGCGGCTATCCGCAGCAGCAGCAACCTCAGGGCGGCGGCGGGTACGACCAGTACGGCCAGCAGCAGGGTGGCGGTTACGACCAGCACGGCTACCCGCAGCAGGGCGGCGGTGGCTACGACCAGGGCTACCCGCAGCAGGGCGGCGGTTACGACCAGGGCTATCCCCAGCAGGGCGGCGGCTACCCCCCGCAGGGTGGTGGCGGCTACGACCAGGGCTACCCGCAGCAGCAGCCGGGCGGCTACGACCCGTACGGCCAGCAGGGCGGCTACGGCCAGCAGCAGGGCGGTTACGACCCGTACGGGCAGCAGCAGGGCGGCTACGGCCAGCAGGACCCCTACGGCGCCCCTCCCGGGCCGCCGCCGGGCCCGCGTCAGATCACCGCGATCCTCCAGCTGGACGACGGCTCCAACCGCACGTACAACCTGAAGCAGGGTGGCAACGTGGTGGGCCGTGGCCAGGACGCGGACTTCCGGCTGCCCGACACGGGGGTCTCCAGGAGGCACCTGGAAATCACCTGGGATGGTCAGAGTGCGATGCTCGCGGATCTCGGCTCCACGAACGGCAGCACGGTGAACGGCACTCCGGTGCAGACCTGGCAGCTCGCGGACGGCGACGTCGTCCGGGTCGGCCACTCGTCACTCGTGTTCCGCATGCAGGGCTGAGGCGGTCGCGGGCGGGTACGAGGTCAAGCGGGAGCGGTCACTACAGGTGCCAGAGCTGGTGTTGCAGCTGACCAGAGCAGGGTTTCTCGCCCTGCTCTGGTTGTTCGTGCTGGCCGCGCTGCGCGTGGTCCGGTCCGACATCTACGCCGCGTCGGGGTTGAGGGTCGCGGTGCCCGGCGGGTTCCGCAAGGGCGGCAAGCAATCGGCCAAGGGGAAGACGGCCAGACAGCTTGTCGTCACGCACGGGGCGCTGACGGGCACCCGCATCACTCTCGACGACCGGCCGATCCTGATCGGCCGGGCCGACGACTCGACCCTCGTGCTCGACGACGACTTCGCCTCGACCCGACACGCGAGGCTGTCGCTGCGCGGCAGCGACTGGTACGTGGAGGATCTCGGCTCCACGAACGGAACATACCTAGACCGGGCGAAGGTGACGGCACCGCTGCGGGTCCCGCTCGGTGCCCCGATCCGCATCGGCAAGACAGTGATCGAGCTGCGCACATGACCCTCGTCCTCCGTTACGCCGCCCGCAGTGACCGCGGCCTGGTTCGTGCCAACAACCAGGACTCCGTCTACGCCGGCCCGCGCCTCCTCGCCCTTGCCGACGGCATGGGCGGCCACGCCGCCGGGGAGGTGGCCAGCAAGGTGGTGGTCGCCGCCATGGCCCCGCTCGACGACGACGAGCCCGGCGACGACCTGCTCGACCAGCTCCGCGGCGCGGTGCTGGAGGGCAATGGCGCCATCGCCGAGCTGGTGTCGCACGATCCGGACCTGGACGGCATGGGCACCACGCTGACCGCGGTCCTGTTCTCCGGCAACCGGCTGGGCCTGGTGCACGTCGGCGACTCGCGGGCCTATCTGCTGCGCGGCGGCCAGTTCACCCAGATCACCCACGACGACACGTTCGTGCAGTCGTTGATCGACGAGGGCCGGATCACCGAGGAGGAGGCCAACGTGCACCCGCAGCGCTCGCTGCTGCTGCGCGCGTTGACCGGCCACGAGGTGGAGCCGAGTCTGGCGGTGCGCGAGGCCAGGGCCGGCGACCGCTACCTGCTGTGCTCGGACGGCCTGTGCTCCTACGTCAGCCACGAGACGCTGGCCGAGGCGATCCTGATCCCGGATCCGCAGGCCTGCGCCGACCGGATGATCGAGCTCGCGCTCAAGGCCGGCGGCCCGGACAACGTGACGGTGATCATCGCCGACGTGGTCGACGTGGACTACGGCGACGACGTGGCGATCGTCGGCGGGGCCGCCGGGGACGGCAGCCAGGACCAGCCGCCGCCGGACTCGCCGGCCTCCCGGGCCGGCGCGATAACCGCGCCGCGCACGCCGCCACCACAGCCGATGGCGCAGGTAGCACCGACACCGGACCCCAAGGCGAGGAATCGCAAGCGGGTCCGGTTACTCGTCTGGATCGTGGCGATCCTGATCGTGTTGGGGCTGGGCGCGGGCGGCACCGTGTGGTGGGTGCTCGGCCAGTACTACGTGGGCGCCACCGACGACAACCATGTGGCCATCTTCGAGGGCGTGCGCGGCGGCCCGGTGCTCGGCATTCCGCTGCACCGGGTGGCCGAGAGCTCGTGCCTGGACCCGAATCAGGCCCCGAACTGCGACTCGCTGACCCTGGACCAGCTGCAGGAGTCGGCGCGGGAGGACGTGCGCAAGGGAGTGATCCCGGAGAAGCCGGGGGTGGACGGCGCACGGGACGCGGTGCGGCGGCTCTGGCTGGGCGCGCTGTTGCCCATCTGCACGCCTGACACGGCAACCACCGGGACGTCCGCGACGACCACCACCACGACCGCCACGGCGCCCACGGGCGGCAGCACCACCTCGGGCGCGCCCGCCTCGACGACCAGCTCCACGCCCACGCTGACCAGCGCACCGCAGCAACCGGGCAAGAACTGCAGGAAGGTGGGCTGATGGCCCTGCCGCCCGGTGTACTGGGCGCGGCGACGACGCACATGAACGCGCCGGGGTCGCCGCCCGCCACACCGACCCGTCGCGGCACCGAGCTCGCGTTGCTCGGTTTTGTGCTGGGCCTGGTCGCGCTGGCCTTCGTGCTGATCTCGGAGAACCAGTTCCAGACCCTGAAGCCGGACATCCTGCTCTACGTGGCCGGTTACGCGGTGCTGTTCGGGGCGGCGCACCTGGCCGTGCGCAAGTTCGCGCCGTACGCGGATCCACTGATCCTGCCCTGCGCGTCGCTGCTCAACGGCCTGAGCATCGCGATGCTGTACCGGCTGGACCCGGCGTTGGCGGAAATCGCCTTCCAGGGCGGGCACGGCTACTCCAACGCCGCGCCCAAGCAGCTGATCTGGACCGCGCTGTCGCTGGCGGCGATGATCGTCGTGCTGTGGGGTGTGAAGGACCACCGCACGCTGTCCCGCTACGGCTACACGTTCGGCCTGGTCGGCCTGGTGCTGCTGGTGCTGCCGGGCGTGCTGCCGTGCAGCATCTCCTGTGTCGGCGGCGCGAAGCTGTGGATCATCATCGGCCCGGTGTCGATCCAGCCCGGCGAGTTCGCCAAGGTGCTGATCATCCTGTTCGTGGCCGCCTTCCTGGTGGCCAAGCGGGACCTGTTCACCATCGCCGGCCGCAAGCTGTTCGGCCTGGAGCTGCCCCGGCCGCGCGACCTCGGCCCGCTGCTGATCGCCTGGGCGGTGGCGATCGTCGTCCTCATGATCGAGACCGAGCTGGGCGCCTCGCTGATGTTCTTCGGCACGGTGCTGGCCATGGTCTACCTGGCCACGGAGCGGTCCGCCTGGGTGTGGATCGGCATCGTGCTGTTCATGGGCGGCGCCACCCTGGCCTACCGGATGTTCACGCACGTGCAGACCCGGGTGACCAACTGGATCGACCCGTTCGCCGACGCGCAGAACGACGGCTACCAGATGGTGCAGTCCCTGTTCAGCCTGGGCAGCGGCGGCATCGCCGGGGCCGGCCTCGGCGCCGGCCACCCGGAACTGGTGCCGGTGGTCAGCAGCGACTTCATCGTGTCGGCGTTCGGCGAGGAGCTGGGCTTCATCGGCCTGGCCGCGATGATCATCGTCTACATGCTGCTGGCCCTGCGCGGCCTGCGCAGCGGCCTGGCCGTGCGCGACACCTTCGGCAAGCTGCTGGCCGGCGGCCTGTCCTTCCTGCTGATGTGGCAGATGTTCGTGGTCATCGGCGGCATCAGCAAGCTCATCCCGGAGACGGGTCTGACCGCGCCGTTCCTGTCCGCGGGCGGTTCGTCCCTGCTGGCCAGCTACATCATGGTGGGCCTGCTGCTGCGGATCTCCGACGCCGCGCGCCGCCCGCAGGCCAGCCGTCCCAAGCCGCAGGCGCCGATCGCCGAGGCAAGCACCGTCCTCGTGGAGCGACCGACGTGAACAAGCCCCTTCGCCGAGTGGGCCTCGCCATGATGGTGATGGTCCTGCTGCTGTTGGCCAACCTGACGTACGTGCAGGTCATCAACGCCGACACCTACGCCAACAACCCGGCCAACCGGCGCAGCGTGATGGAGGAGTACGGCCGGCAGCGCGGCCAGATCGTCAGCGCCACCGGCACCATCCTGGCCAACTCGGTCGAGACCAAGGACGCCCAGCACTACCTGCGGGTCTACAAGAACGGCCCGGAGTACGCCCCGGTCACCGGCTACTACTCCTCGGTGTTCGGCGCGACCGGCATCGAGCGGGCCGAGGACGACGTGCTCAACGGCTCCTCGTCCAAGCTGTTCGTGCGCCGGCTGTCCGACCTGATCACGGGCCGGGACCCGCGCGGCGGCAACGTGCAGCTGACCGTGGACCCGAAGGCGCAGGACGCGGCCTACCAGGGCATGACCGCGAAGAACTTCCACGGCGCGGTGGTGGCGATCAAGCCGTCGACCGGCGAGATCCTGGCCATGGTGAGCACGCCCTCGTTCGACCCGAACCCGCTGGCCTCGCACGACAGCACCACCCAGCGCGACACCATCAACAAGCTGGACAACGACGACAACCAGCCGGCGCTGAACCGGGCCACCCAGGAGACGCTGCCGCCGGGGTCCACATTCAAGCTGGTGGTGGGGGCGGCGGCGCTGTCCAGCGGCGTGGCCGACGCGAACACCAAGAACCTGCCGGGCGACGCGACGATCACCCTGCCGGGCACCAACACCACGCTGTCCAACTTCGCCAACCAGCCGTGCCCGGAGAGCACGAACGGCCAGGTCTCCATGACCATCGCCATGGAGTACTCCTGCAACACGGCCTTCTCCACGCTGGCCGGCAAGGTGGGCAAGGACAACCTGACCGCGCAGGCGGCCAAGTTGGGCATCGGCCAGACCGACCTGACCGTGCCGATCCCGGTGGCCACCTCGACGGTCGGCTCGCTGCCGGACGAGGCCGCGCTCTACCAGAGCGGCATCGGCCAGCGCGACGTGAAGCTGACGCCGTTGCAGGACGCCATGGTCGCGGCCACCATCGCCAACGGCGGCGTGCGCATGCAGCCGCAGCTGGTGAAGAACATCCTGGCCCCGGACATGTCGTCGATCTCGAACTTCTCCCCGCAGGAGGCCCCGGGCGGGCCGGCCCTGTCCAAGGACGTCGCCGACCAGCTCAAGGCGATGATGCTGCTGTCAGAGCAGCACACCGCCGGCACCGGCAAGCAGGCCAACGTCACCATCGCCTCCAAGACCGGCACCGCCGAGCACGGCACCGACCCGAAGAACACCCCGCCGCACGCCTGGTACGTGGCTTTCGCGCCGGCGGACAACCCGCAGATCGCCGTGTGCGTCGTCGTGGAGAACGGTGGTGACCGCGGCCTGGCCGCCACCGGCAGTTCCGTGGCCGCGGGCGTCGGCCGTGCGACCATCAACGCCTACCTTGCCGGGGGAGGCTGAGGATGCTCACCACCGGGCAGTTGCTCGCCGACCGCTACCGGCTTGCCCGCCGCATCGCCGTCGGCGGCATGGGCGAGGTGTGGGAGGCGACCGATTCCCGGCTGGACCGCGCGGTGGCGGTCAAGGTGCTCAAGCCCGAGCTGTCCGGCGACCCCGAGTTCCTGCACCGGTTCAGGACGGAGGCCCGCACCACCGCCTCGCTCAACCACCCGGGCATCGCCGCCGTGCACGACTACGGCGAGACCTCCTCGGAGCCGGACGGTCCCGAGGACACCGCGTACCTGGTGATGGAGCTGGTGGCCGGCGAGCCGCTGGCGGCGATCCTGGCTGGCCAGGGCCGGCTGGCCCCGGACCGCACGCTGGACCTGCTCCAGCAGTGCGGCGCCGCGTTGCAGGCCGCCCACGAGCGGGGCTACGTGCACCGGGACGTGAAGCCGGGCAACATCCTGGTCGGGCCGACCGGCAAGGTGAAGCTGACCGACTTCGGCATCGCCAAGGCGGCCGACGCCGCGCCGGTGACCCGGTCCGGCATGGTGATGGGCACCGCCCACTACATCGCCCCCGAGCAGGCCGTCGGCCAGGAGGCCGAGCCGGCCAGCGACGTGTACTCGCTGGCCGTGGTCGGCTACGAGTGCCTGGCCGGCCGGCGGCCGTTCCTGTCGGAGAACGCCGTCACGGTCGCGATGATGCACATCCGGGAACTGCCGCCGCCGCTGCCGCCGGACGTGCCGCCCGGGGTGCGGGCGCTGATCGAGGCCACGCTGGTGAAGGACCCGCGGCAGCGCTACCGCAGCGGCGGCGAGTTCGCCGCCGCGGCCGGCGCGGTGCGGGCGGGGCTGCCGCTGCCGGCGCCGTCCGGGCTGGCCATGGCGATCCCGATGCAACAGCAGCGGCCGCCGATGGGCGGTCCGCCGACGTATCCGCCAGGGGCCATTCCGGTGGTTCCGCCACAGGTGCCGCCATCGGGTGCTCCGATGGGGCCGGGCACCGGTACCTTTCTGCTGGGACCACCACCCCGGCCCAGACCCAACCGGACCGGGCTGTGGGTCCTGTTGGCTTTGCTGGTGGTGATTCTGGTGAGTCTGCTCGCGGTCTGGGGGATTCGCGAATGGCAGCGCTCGGGGTCGTCGGGGACCGAGGGCACCGGACGGCCGACAACAGCCTCCTTCACGGGCGACCGCCCGGCGCAGGACCGATGTCTGGGGACGGTCACGTGCGCGGGGCGGGGGCCCGGTGGCTGAAGTTGGCGGCAGGAGCATGATGGGACGACTGTTGACGAGGAACGAGACGACGCACCGATGAGCACTCCGCGACTGCTCTCCAACCGTTACGAACTGGGCGAGACCCTCGGCTACGGTGGGATGTCGGAGGTCCACAAAGGCCGCGACGTCCGTCTCGGCCGGGACGTCGCCGTCAAGGTGCTGCGCGCGGACCTCGCCAGGGACCCGCAGTTCCAGGAGCGCTTCCGCCGCGAGGCGCAGAACGCCGCCGCGCTCAACCATCCCGCGATCGTCGCCGTGTACGACACCGGCGAGACCAAGACCGAGTACGGCCCGCTGCCCTACATCGTCATGGAGTACGTGGACGGGCGCACGCTGCGGGACATCGTCAAGACGCAGGGGCCGCTGTCGGGCAAGCGGGCCATGGAGGTCATGGCCGACGTCTGCGCGGCGCTGGACTTCAGCCACCGGCACGGCATCATCCACCGGGACGTCAAGCCGGCCAACATCATGATCACCAAGACCGGCGCGGTGAAGGTGATGGACTTCGGCATCGCCCGGGCCATCCACGACGGGCAGGCCGCCGTCACGCAGACCGCCGCCGTCATCGGCACCGCCCAGTACCTGTCGCCGGAGCAGGCCCGCGGCGAGGCCGTGGACGCGCGGTCCGACGTGTACGCCGCCGGCTGCGTGCTGTTCGAGCTGATGACCGGCCAGCCGCCGTTCACCGGCGACTCCCCGGTCGCCGTCGCCTATCAGCACGTGCGGGAGGAGCCGCCGGCCCCGTCCTCGGTGAACCCGCAGGTCACGCCGGCGCTGGACTCCATCGTGCTCAAGGCCATGGCCAAGGGCCCGGCCAACCGCTACCAGTCGGCCGCCGAGATGCGCGCCGACCTGGTCCGGGTGCTGTCCGGCCAGCGGCCGTCGGCCCCGGCCGTGATGAGCGCCGAGGACCGGACCGCGTTCATGAACAACGGCGCCGGCGCCCGCACCCAGGTCGTCACCGGCCGGCACCGGCCGTCGGCCGCCGCCGAGGAGCCCGAGTACGACGCCTACGACTTCGAGGCCGATGAGGAAGAGGAGCGCAAGGCCCGCCGCAAACGCGCCCTGACCATCGCCGGCGTGGTGCTGATCTGCATCGCCGTGCTGGCGCTGGCCGCGTGGCTGACCACGATGCTGCTCGGCCCCGGCAACTCCGGCGACGCCACCAAGGCCGACGTGCCCAAGGTCACCGGCATGCAGCTGTCGGCGGCCCAGCAGGCCCTGCGGGACAGGGGCTTCGCCACCCAGAACCTCAGCTACGCCGTCTGCGCCCCCACCACCGACGGCACCCCGCAGCCGTGCACGCAGGACCAGATCGGCAACGTCATCAAGCAGGACCCGACCTCGGGCACCCTGCCCAAGACGACCGCGATCAACCTGACCGTGGGCAAGTCCCCGGACTCGTTCCCGATGCCGGACGTGACCGGGAAGACGGTTCAGGAAGCGACCGACATCCTCAAGGCCAAGGGGCTGACGGTCTTGCCGAACACCACCCAGGAGACGGTCACCGACACGTCGCTGATCGGCAAGGTCAGCTCGACCTCGCCGCCGGCCAGCGCGCAGGTCAGCCAGGGCGCGAACGTCACGCTCGCCATCGGCAAGGGCCCGGACCAGGTGGGCATCCCCGACGAGGTCGGCCAGGACTACGCCGCCGCCAAGGCCAACCTGGAAAGCGCCGGCTTCCACGTCGTGCAGGTCCCGCAGTCCAGCGCCAAGCCCAAGGACCAGGTCATCAGCCAGAGTCCGCAGGGTGGCACCAAGGTCGCCCCGGGCAGCACCATCACGCTGACCACCTCGCTCAACGACCAGTTCGTCATGCCCAACCTGACCGGCCAGACCGTGTCGGCCGCGCAGAGCGCCCTCCAGGCGCTCGGCTGGACCGGCTCCTTCAGCCAGACGCCGGACCCGACCATCGACTCGAGCAAGATCGGCACCATCGAGTCGTCCAGCCCGAGCCCCGGCAGCACGGTCAAGAAGGGCCAGACCATCCAGATCCAGGTCTTCACCTCCCTGGGCGGGTCGACCACCACCACAACTCCGCACGGCTGACCCGAACGACAAGGGCCCGGCACCTTCCAGGTGCCGGGCCCTTGTCGTCTGTGCGGAGTCAGACGCAGCTCTCGCTCTCGTCCATCTCGGGCTCGGTGATCACGACATCGTGGTCGGCAAAATCGGCGACCAACCGAAGCCGGCCTCCCACTGCGGCGACATACCGCCCCACGGTGGCGACTTCCAGTTGATTGACATCCCCACGCTCCAACTGGCTCACCCGCGCCTGGCTGATGCCCATCCGCTCGCCCACCTGCACCTGCGTCAGCTTCGCCTTCGCCCGCAACATCCCGAGGTGATGACCGATGACGAACGCCTCAAACTTTTCGCGCGCCGCCGCTTTGGCCGCGGCCACGTCCCGTCCGGACGCCCGATCAATGGCGTCCATCTCCCGCTTGACGTCCTCCCACGAGCGAGAAGTCATTGCCGTCACCCTTTGCTTTGCGCCTGCCGCTTCAGGGTCATTCCGTGCACGGTAATGCCCCCGGAAGCGAGGTTGGGCTAAACGGCGGCAGCGGCGGCGGCCAGGCGGCGCATGCCGGCTTCGAGTTCGTTGACGCGCTCGGGGGCGACGGGGAAGCCGGCGGAGGCCATCCAGTTGGCGAGCATGCGGTGGCCGCCGTCGGTGAGCACGGACTCGGGGTGGAACTGCACGCCGTGGATGGGCAGCTCGCGGTGGCGCATGGCCATGACGATGCCGGTGTCGGTCTTGCCGGTGACCTCGAGCTCGGCGGGCACGGTCTCGGGCAGCACGGTGAGCGAGTGGTACCGGGTGGCGACGAAGGGCGAGGGAACGCCGGCCAGCACGCCGACACCGCTGTGGTGGACGAGGCTGGTCTTGCCGTGCAGGAGCTCGGGCGCCCGGTCGACGGTGCCGCCGAAGACGGCGCCGATGGCCTGGTGGCCGAGGCAGACGCCGAGCACGGGGATGCGCTCGGTGGCGCAGTGGCGGATGACGTCCATGCTGGCGCCGGCCCGCTCGGGTGTGCTGGGGCCGGGGCTGATCAGCACTCCGTCGGCGGCCGCGACGTCGGACAGCTGCACGACGTCGTTGCGCCGCACGACGCAGGTGGCCCCGAGCTGGGCCAGGTACTGCACCAGGTTGTAGACGAAGCTGTCGTAGTTGTCGACGACCAGGACGCGCATGGAAGGAACCTACCCCGTTGTCACCTGGTTGAAGGGCAGCAGCGGCTCTACCCACGGGAACACCACCAGCATCAGCAGCGCGACGACGCCGAGCACCAGCACCACGGCCTCGGCGACCTTGGCCGCGGTCGGCCCGGGCAGGTGCCGCCAGATCCAGCCGTACACGTCAGTCGGTCTCCTTCAGCTCCGGCGGAGCCTTGTCCGGCTGCTTGGGGTCCTTGGCGTACTGGTTGGTGAGCACGGCGTGCAGGATCAGCCGGTGCGAGGCCGAGAACTTCGGCGTGCAGGTGGTCAGCGTCATCAGCGAGACCTGCTGCCCGGCCGGGAGCTGGAGGTCGGCCTTGTGTGGCACGGGGGCGATGACGTCGCCCTGCGACGGCAGCACGGTCTCCTGCCCGACCAGCCCGGCATAGGCCCCGCCCAGCGGCGCGACGCCCTTGCACTGGGGCTGGCTGCCCTTGCCGGCGGCCCAGCCGGACACCTCGGCGGTGGTGGGCAGCATCCGGTAGACGAACCAGTCGGTGTCGGTCTCCACCACGATGGCGTCGCAGGAGCTGATCAGGTCCAGGTCGTTGAACGGCGCGCCCTTGCCGACCCGGTGGCCGGCCACGGCGAAGTCGCCGGGCTGGCCGGGCAGCGCGCTGCCGATGTAGTGGCCGGGGCCGATGTCCAGGTCGGCGTCGGTGGTGCCCTCGACGATGGTGAAGTGGTAGTCGGCGCCGAGCGCGGGCACGTAGAGCTTGGCGAAGCCCTGCCCCTCGGCCAGGTCGTAGTGGGTGCCGCGCTGCGGGCCGCCCACGGTGTCCTGGTCCTTCCACTTGTCGTCGAGCGAGGAGGTGGCCTGGTTCTGCTTGCCGGCCGAGATCAGGTCGGTCCAGTACACCTCGTAGACGACGAAGAGCAGGATCACCAGGCCGGCGGTGATGAACAGCTCGCCGAACGTGCGGACGACGCGGCGGGCGGTGTCCTTGGGCGGCGGGGGCGACTCCAGCTCGTCGCCGTAGGAGTCGTCGGTGTCGATGCGACCGGTGTCGTCCTCTTCCTCCTGGTGGCGCCGGCGCGAACCCGGCTCCTGGTCGAGCACGTCGATCTTCGGGAGGAACACCGTGGGCTGTTCGGGCGCAGGGCGAGGACGCCAGCCGGGGGGACGTCCCGCCGCCGGCCGCGGGTCGTAGCTCACGTGTACGCCTCCTGTGCCCCTGACCTCAACTAGTGGTTCGCTGGCATCCTCGATTACGTTAACGTGTTACCCCTGGCAGTGGTTGCCCCGCGCAGCCACCGATGCCTCAGCGCGCGAGGTCAGGCGAGGAAAGATGCCCAAGTCGAAGGTCCGCAAGAAGACGGTCTACACGCCGCCGACCGATCGGCGCACGCCGGTCAAGGTGAAGGCGGTCGGCCCGTCCCACCCGGTGTACGTGACGGTCATGCTCGGCATGATGCTGCTCGGCCTGGCGTGGCTGGTGGCCTACTACCTGGTGCCCACCGGCATCCCGGTCATGGAGTCGCTGGGCTCGTGGAACTTCCTCATCGGCTTCGCGCTGATGATCATCGGCCTGCTGATGACCATGCGGTGGCGCTGACCGCTCACCACGCGTGACGACGGCCCGGGCGTGACACGTCCGGGTCGTTGTCTGTTACACCGTCGTTCAGCGAGTTCACCTGCCGGTCATCGAACGACACGGGTGTAAGTCATCCCCAGTGGGGACAACTCCTGTGGACAACTTTGCGCCAAAAAGCACAAGCGCCGGAGCGTGCACATGACCGAGCCCACCACGACGGAGTACCGCTGGGCCCCGCAGGCGCCGCTGGTCGGCATCGGCTGGGTGCTGACCGCGATCGCCGTCCTGCTGGCGGTGGTCGGCACGGACCCGGGCGGCCGGGTGCTGCTGACGCTGGCGGCGCTGCTGCTGGCGGCGATCTCGCTGTTCGGCACGCTGGCCCGGCCCCGGCTGCGGGCCGACGAGCAGGGCGTGACGGTGCGCGGGCTGTTCTCCAGCCGCACGTGGGCCTGGCCGGAAGTGCGCATCCGCCTGGCGCACGGCCGGCGGCTGGGCCGGGTCACCTCCACCGTCGAGCTGACGGTGCTGCACGACGACGGCCTGATCGTGTTCGGCAAACTGGACCTCGGCGAGGATCCGGTCGACGTCGTCGAGCAGCTCCAGGCGCTACGTCCCTGGCCCCAGGGCTGACACCAGCTGCGCCGCCCTGGTCGCGTACATCAGCACGAGCACCAGCAGCACGGCCGTTAGCACGCCGCCCTGCCACCACTGGCGGTTGCGGGCCGGCGCGTAGACGATCGCGGCCATGGCGATCGCGCCCACGACCAGGCCGCCGAAGTGCCCGGTGATGGAGATGCCGGGCAGGGTGAACGTGATGAACACGTTGACCGCGAGGGTGATCAGGATCGGCCGCGGGTCCAGCTTGAGCCGCAGGATGGCCACCAGGTAGCAGCCCATCAGGCCGTACAGCGCGGTGGACGCGCCGGCCGCGCCGGTGTCCGGGCTGGAGAACAGCATCACCGCGACCGAGCCGCCGATCAGCGACAGGAAGTACACCGCGGCGAACCGGACCCGGCCGAGGATGCGCTCCAGGTCCCGGCCCAGCATCCACAGCGACAGCATGTTCACCGCGATGTGGATGAGGCCGTAGTGCAGGAAACCGCCGGTGACCAGCCGCCACCACTCGCCGTTGACCGCGGCCGCCCGCGGCCAGGTCACCCACGCGTCGAACAGCGGCGAGTTGGAGTTGCCGGCGACGCTGCCGGCCTGCACGACGGTGATCCCGAAGATCACCACGTTGACCGCGATCAGCAAGTAGACCAGCACCGGGCGCTCGGCCATGCGGCCGCCGACCCGGTTCACCGGCTGCCGCACGCTGCGCCGGCCCTCGTGCACGCATTCCACGCACTGCTGGCCGACGGCGGCGTCGCGCAGGCATTCCGGACACGTCGGCCGGTCACACCGGGTGCAGCGCAGGCCGGTGTGCCGGCCGGGGTGGCGGTAACAGGCGGGCAGCGCGTCGGTCGGCGGCGGCCCGTACGGCGCGGTCACGGGGTCAGCCGCGCTCGATCGTGATCTTCTCGATGGCGACCTCGGTCAGCGGCCGGTCGCTGCGGTCGGTGGGCGTGTTGGCGATCGCGTCCACCACCGCCCGGGACTCGGCGTCGCGGACCTCGCCGAAGATCGTGTGCTTGCGGTTGAGGTGCGGGGTCGGGCCCACCGTGATGAAGAACTGGGAGCCGTTGGTGCCGGGCCCGGCGTTGGCCATGGCCAGCAGGTACGGCTTGTTGAACACCAGCTCCGAGTGGAACTCGTCCTTGAAGGTGTAGCCGGGGCCGCCGCGGCCGGTGCCGGTCGGGTCGCCGCCCTGGAGCATGAAGCCCTTGATCACGCGGTGGAAGACCGCTCCGTCGTAGAACGGACCCGACTTCTCGCCGCGGGCGTTCTCGGTCGTGTAGTTGGCAGTGCCCTCGGCCAGCCCGGCGAAGTTGCGGACGGTGTGCGGGGCGTGGTTCTCGAACAGATGCAGGCGGATGTCGCCCTGCGTGGTGTGCAGGGTCGCCCCGACGATGTCGTTGTCAGCCACCACTCCATCGTGCCATCCACGGCGGGATCGGGGCGGTAGGGGCAGACTGGATCGGTCAGATCGGTACCGATCGACGGGCTTGGAGCAGCAGATGGACGAGGTCGAGACCATGACCGAGGCCGGCGCGAAGGCCGGCGAGGCGGTCGGCAGGGCGGTCCGCGCCGCCCGCCGCAAGGCCGTCCGCGCAGGCCAGGCCGGCATCGAGCGCACGCACGAACTGGTGGATTTCGCGGGCGAGGAGTTCGCGCCGACCCGCAAGGCCGCGCGCAAGGCGGCCAAGCAGGCGCGGCGGGATCTGCGGCGCACCGCGGGCAAGGCCAGGGCCGAGACCGTGCGCAACGCCAACAAGATCCGCAAGCAGGCCCGCAAGGTCGCCGAGGACCTGGCCGACAGCATCGACCCGCGGCCGAAGCGGCGGCGGTGGCCGTGGCTGGTCGGGTTGCTGGTGGCCGGCGGCGCGACGGCGGCGGTCGTCGTGCTGTCGCGGCGGCCGCGCGAGGTGCGCCTACAGGACGTTCGGGACGAGGCGAGCTCGGTGCCGGTGCCCGAGCCGGCGCGCAACGGCCGGGAGGCGCCGCGCACCGCGGACAAGTGAGCGGGCGGTGCTCCGCCCCGCTGAGCTGGGCGGAGCACCGTTCGTCGCGGAAACACCACCGTTCCTGGGGCGCAGCGGTCCCGCTGGTCGCTTATGCCCGATTGAGTGCTGTCGATGTGACCTGCATCTCCTAGGTTACGGCGGGTAACTGTCCCCCGTCCGGGAGGTTGCCGTGGGCACCACCGAAGACTCCGCCGCCGCGCCGACACCGGCGGCGACCGACTGGAAACAGGTCCAGGCCAGTCCCGAATTCACCGAGCTGCGCCGTCGGCTGCGCGGCTTCGTGTTCCCCATGGCCGGCCTGTTCCTGGCCTGGTATCTGCTGTACGTCCTGCTCGCCGACTACGCCCATGGCTTCATGTCGACAAAGCTGTTCGGCAACATCACCGTCGGCCTGGTGTTCGGGCTGCTGCAGTTCGTCTCCACCTTCGTGATCACCGGCCTGTACGTCCGGTTCGCCAACCGCGTGGTCGACCCGGCCGCCGACCAGATCCGGCACGAGATCGAAGGGGACGGCCAGTGATCAACTCCGTGCTCGCGGCGGGCGTCGAGGGCAGCAACCCGACGCTGAACATCTCCATCTTCGCCGTCTTCGTGCTGATCACCCTGGTGATCGTGTTCCGGGCCAGCCGGAGCACCAGGACGACCACCGACTTCTACACCGCCGGCCGCGCGTTCACCGGCCCGCAGAACGGCATCGCGCTGTCCGGCGACTACCTGTCGGCCGCGTCGTTCCTCGGCATCGCCGGCGCGATCGCCATCTACGGCTACGACGGCTTCCTGTACTCGATCGGCTTCCTGGTGGCCTGGCTGGTGGCGCTGCTGCTGGTCGCCGAGCTGCTGCGCAACACCGGCCGGTTCACCATGGCCGACGTGCTCAGCTTCCGGATGAAGCAGGGCCCGGTCCGCACCGCGGCCGCCATCTCCACGCTGGCCGTGTCGCTGTTCTACCTGCTGGCCCAGATGAACGGGGCCGGCGGCCTGGTCGCCCTGCTGCTCGGCGTGACCAGTGCCGCGGGCCAGGCCGTGGTGGTCGGCGTGGTCGGCGTCGTGATGATCATCTACGTGCTGGTCGGCGGCATGAAGGGCACCACGTGGGTGCAGATCATCAAGGCCGTGCTGCTCATTCTCGGCGCGTTCGTGATGACGGTGTGGGTGCTCGGCCGCTACGGCTTCAACCTGTCGGCCCTGCTCGGCGACGCGGTCGCGCACGGCGGCAAGACCGGTGAGGCGCTGCTCGGCCCGGGCAAGCAGTACGGCGCCACCGGCACCTCCCGGCTGGACTTCCTGTCGCTGGGCCTGGCCCTGGTGCTGGGCACCGCCGGCCTGCCGCACGTGCTGATGCGCTTCTACACCGTGCCCACGGCCAAGGAGGCGCGGCGCTCGGTGGTCTGGGCGATCGTGCTGATCGGCATCTTCTACCTGTTCACCCTGGTCCTGGGCTACGGCGCCGGCGCGCTGGTCGGCCCGGAGACGATCAACGCCGCCCCCGGCAAGGTCAACTCGGCGGCCCCGCTGCTGGCCCTGGCCCTGGGCGGCCCGGTGCTGCTCGGCCTGATCGCCGCGGTGGCGTTCGCGACCATCCTGGCCGTGGTCGCCGGCCTGACCATTACCGCATCGGCCTCGTTCGCGCACGACATCTACGTCAACGTGATCAAGAAGGGCGACCGGGCCAGCGCCACCTCCGAGGTCAAGGTGGCCCGCTGGTCGGCCGTGGTGATCGGCCTGGTCGCCATCGCCGGCGGCATCGCCACCAACGGCCAGAACGTGGCCTTCCTGGTGGCGCTGGCCTTCGCCATCGCCGCGTCGGCCAACCTGCCGACCATCCTGTACTCGTTGTTCTGGAAGCGCTTCACCACCACCGGCTCGCTGTGGAGCATCTACGGCGGCGTGATCATCACGGTCGGCCTGATCGTCTTCTCGCCGGTGGTGTCCGGCGCGAAGACCTCGATCTTCCCGGACGCGCACTTCGACTGGTTCCCGCTGAGCAACCCGGGCCTGGTCTCGATCCCGCTGTCGTTCCTGCTCGGCTACCTCGGCACCGTGCTGGGCAAGGACAAGTCCGACGAGGACAAGTACGCCGAGATGGAGGTCCGCTCCCTCACCGGCGCCCACGCCGAGAAGGCCGTGCAGCACTGAGTTCGTGCCGCAACGCGATCGCCGTCCTCACAACCCGAGGGCGGCGATCGCCTGCTTCACCACCTGCTTGGCCTTGATCGTCTGCTTCTGGTCGGTGAACGCCACCACCGCTGAGCCGGCCTTGGCCACCGCGTAGACCGCGCCCGTCGAGGTCGCCATCGACCCGCCGTTCCAGCCGCCAGGCAGGTCCGCCTTGTCCGACGAGTCGATCGGCGCCGCCTTGTTCACCAGCGCCGTCGCCGCCGCCGCTTGACCCACGTACACCTGCACGACCAGCTGCTTGTCATTGCCGAAGCTGTAGAAGAAGCACGCCGGGTGCGGCTTGTCGGCGGAGATCATCACCTTGGTGACCTTCTCCCCGTTGGCATCGGCCACGAAGTCCGAGCTCAGATACGGGCACTGCGCCGTCGTCGCCGCCACCGGATCCCCCGGCGCCGCCGCGCTCGTCGAGGTCGACGCGCTACTGGTCGTCGGCGACGGCGTGGTTGTCGTCGTTGACGCCTGCGGCTGCGACGAGCAGCCGCCGAGCACGACAGCGGTGAGC
Organism: Kutzneria sp. NPDC052558; assembly: GCF_044547355.1. NCBI lineage: Bacteria > Bacillati > Actinomycetota > Actinomycetes > Pseudonocardiales > Pseudonocardiaceae > Kutzneria > Kutzneria sp. NPDC052558. The sequence goes on along the minus strand of NZ_JBIUAG010000003.1, from coordinate 91,671 downwards.
AGGACTCCGGTGTACAGCGCGGCGTTCCTCATAGGGCCGACAGTCAACCAGAGTCCCGCTCAGCGCCTCAGCCCTGGTGCGGCACCAACGCGTAGGCGTGGTCGAGCCGGTCCGCCGCCACCTTGGCCACGCCGGTCAGCCCTGGCACCTGGGTCGGGTGCGTGGCCGACTGCCCCCACGCCCACACCGTCCCGTCCGATTTCACCGCGTACGCCTCGGAAAGCCCGGCCGTGACGGACGTGACGCCGCTCAGTCCCGGCACCTGCGACACGCTGTACTGCCACGCGTCGTCGCGGCTGCCGTTGCCCAGCGTCCCGTACTTGTTGTTGCCCCAGGCCCAAACCGTGCCGTCGGCCCGCAGCGCCAAGCCGTAGTTCTCATGCGCGGCAACGGAAACCACATTGCTCAGCCCCGGGATCTGCACCGGCGTGTAGGCATTGCCGCTGCCGCCGCTCAATCCCTTGGCGTCGTGACCCCACACCCACACCGTGCCGTCGGACTTCACCGCATAGCCCTGCCCGTCGCCGCCGGCGACCGACACCACGTCGGTCAGCCCCTGGACCTGCACCGGCTTGCGCACCTCGCAGAAGCCGGACTGGCACACACCGTTGCCGAGGTTGCCGTCGTCGTCGGAGCCCACGCCCCACACCGTGCCGTCGGTCTTGAGGGCGTAGTTGTTCACCCGACCGCCGGCCAGCGCGGTGACATTACGGAAGCCGTCGACGTAGTGCGACCCGCCCCGGGGTTCGTCGGTGTAGTTCTCCACGCCGTACGACACCCAGACCTGGCCGCTGTCCAGCAGCGCGTACATCTCCCAGTCCAGCGCACTGGGGACCACGGCCCGCACGCCTTCCGGAGCGCCGACTCGCACCGGCGCGTTCTGCACGCACATGCTGGTGTACTTCATTGCCTCGTCCAGGCACTGCGACCAGTTCCCCGAGTCGTTCTGGCCCCACGCCCACAGCGTTCCGTCGGCCCGCACCGCGAACCCCTCCGGCCCGTTGGTCCCGATCGACGTCACGTCCGTCAGCCCGAACACCCCGCTCGGGTGCTGGGTCGCCCCGCCGTAACTACGCTGCCCCAGCTGGCCTTCCGCGTTGTCGCCCCACGAGTACACGCAGCCGTTGACGCACTGCGTCGTCCTCGGCGCGAAGTACCCGGCCAGGTCGACGATCAGGTCCACCGATCCGCTGTGGTTGTACAGGTTCAGCTTCGCGTCCCCGCTGACCGACACCACCGCGAGGTTCGGCGAGGTCTGCCCGGCCACCAGGTTCAGGTTCGACGGGCCGTTCGGATCCCTGGTCGTCCCGCCCGGATACGCCGCCACATACGTGCTCGCTGTCGGGTTCGTCCCCGTCAGGTTGGCCACCACCGCCGTCGCTCTCACCGGCACCCGGCCCGCCAGGTCCAGCGTCTTCGTCGCGTTCGGCCCCAACGCCCCGTACTGATCGGTCCACTGTCGCCTGGTGTCCAGCACGCGCGCCGGGCTCAACGGGCTGAACGTCGCCACCGACTCCGCCGAGTAGTACCCCGCCACGTCAACGATCAGGTGCACCGACCCCGCGTGGTTGTAGAGATCGATCTTTCCCCCGGCCCCCACCTGCACCGTCACCAGATTCGGCCTCGTTTCCCCTCGCCCCAGGTTCAACGCCGACGCCGCCGGCCTGGCCTGCCCGTCCGGCCACACCGACACATACGTCTCCGCCGAGGTGTCCGTCCCGGTCAGGTTCAGCACCACCGCTTTGGCCCCCGCCGGCACCTTCCCCGCCAGATCCAGCACCCGGGACGAGTCCGGGCCCACCTTCCCCCCACTCACCCGGGTGTCCAACGCCCGCACCGGCGTCAACGCCGTGAACCCCACCCCATCACTGGGCGCGTAATACCCGGCCAGATCCGCCACCAGGTTCACCGACCCCGCGTGGTTGTACAGATCGACCTTGCCCCCGGCCCCCACCTGCACCGTCACCAGATTCGCCGCCGTCTGTCCCCGCTCCAGGTTCAGGTTCGACGCCACCGGCCGCGCCGCCCCGTCCGGCCACACCGTTACGTTGGTCGCCGCCGTGACATCCGTCCCCGTCAGGTTCAGCACCACCGCCCGGGCCTCCGACGGCACCTTCCCCGCCAGGTCCAGCACCCGTACCCCGTCACTCCCCACCGGCCCGCCGCTGACTCGGGTGTCCAACACCCGCTGCGGCCCCACCGCCACGAACCCGTTCCCATCCCCCACCGGCACTCCAACGTCCCCCGCCGCCGGCCCACTCCCCACCCCGACAAGCCCCGCCGCGACCACCACCGCAGCCGCCATCCCCACAGCTCGTCTCATACAGGATCTCCCCACCCCTCGGCGCGACCCCACCGCCCCGCCCCTACCCCCGACGCTAACCCCACCCTCACAAAACGGACAAGAGTCACCCCCGCTCAACAAATCCCCAAGACGAAGGAGAGGAGAGGAGACGCCAACGCCGAGCGCGCAAGCCCCAGCCGGCGGCCGCACCAACGAGCCGCAACCAGGTCGACACCAAGGAACCTGCGACCAACAGCAGGACGCCCCAGCCGGCGGCCGCACCAACGAGCCGCAACCAACCCCGAGGCGAGCGAAGCGAAGCCGCCCCCCAACCAGGGGCGAGCGAAGCGAAGCCGATCCAACGGCGAGGGCGAGCGCCAGCGAGCCGAGCCCGAAGGGGGGTGCAGGGGGGCGAAGCCCGCCCTGCCTTGGGGTCTGGGGCGAGAGCCCCAGTGTGATGACGAGCGAGCGAGGCTAGGACGCGAAGCGTCCAGCACAGCTCGCCCACGAGCGAGTGGAGACAAGGGGAATCGAACCCCTAACCCCCGCCTTGCAAAGGCGGTGCTCTGCCAATTGAGCTATGTCCCCGAGGGGCCCGCGGGCTCTGACCGCGCTACCCCGGTGATCGTCTCGCCCGACCTCAGTCGGTCGGAGCCGTCGCCTCGCGCCACAGGTCGGCCTCGGCCTTGGCGGAGCGCTGCTTCCGCACGATGAACAGCACGACCCCGGCCACAGCCACGAGCGCGATGAGCTTCTTCACGTCTGGTCGCCTCCTCGGCGCTAGCCACCCCAATATTCAGGACAGGTAGTCCCCAACATACACGTCGTCCCACCGGGCGAAGCATCTTCCAGCCCCGGCCCCCACCGCCCCACTCGAACCTCCGCCGCCCCCACCACAGGCGAGCGAAGCGAAGCCGAAAGGGGGGTGCAGGGGGGCGGAGCCCGCCCTGCCTTGGGGTCTGGGGCGAGAGCCCCAGAAAGCCCTGCGAACGATAAAGGCCTGGAAGCTTCGCTTCCAGGCACACTTCACCCGATCGATCGCGTGGGCCCAGGAGGACTTGAACCTCCGACCTCTTCGTTATCAGCGAAGCGCTCTAACCGCCTGAGCTATGGGCCCTTACGGGAGAAGAGATTACCGCACCCCTCTCCCCTGATCCAAACCGGGTCTACTCCCGCTCGGAGAGCGTCACTTCGACGCCTCCGGCCAGGTCAGCGCACACGTTGTAGATGAAGGCGCTGACGGTGGCCATGGCCGTGAACAGGATCACGTTCACGAGTCCGACGACGGCGGCCACGCCGAAGACGCGGCCGGCGCTGATCAGGTCGCCACCGCTGTTGTCGCCGCCCTGCACGAGGTCGTTGTAGGTGCCGTTGAGCTTGGTCCACACGTTCATGCCGCCGAGCACGCTGTACAGCACGCCGACGGCGACCATCCAGACCAGGAACATGGCGAAGCCGAGCACGAGCGCCAGCTTGAGCACCGACCACGGGTCGACGCGCTTGATCTGGAGGCTGGCCCGGCGCGGACCCCGGCCGGGGCGGCGCAGCGCGGTGGGCGCGGCGGTGCCCCGGGGCGGGGTGGCGGTGGGGCCGCCGAGGTTGACCGAGGTCCGGGTGGACACGGTGGGCGAGTCGAGCGGGCTGGCGGCCGGCTCGGGCGGCGTGACCGGCCGGAAGTTGGTGGTGGCCTGCGAGCTGGTGTCGACCGGTTCGTTGTCGTACGCCGTGGACGCGATGGTCGTGCCGGCGGCCGCGGCCGCGGCGGTGTCGGCGGTGACGCGCTGCCAGGGCGGCGGCGCCGAGGAGGCCGCCGCCGGCTCCGGGGCAGCGGCGGCCTCGGCGCTGAACTTGGCTGTCTCCTGCTCGTGACTGGCGGCGCCGTTGGTCGCCGGCTCGGCCGCGGCCGCGGGCTGCTCCGGCTTGGCCGGGGCTTCCTCGGTCGCGACCGACTTCTTCTCGACCTGGTCGTGCTCGGTCTTGGCGTCCGGCTGTTCCGGGTTCTCCGGAGTTGTCACGAGAGGTCCTCAGTCAGCTTGTCGTTGTCTTCCCGGCGGCGCTGTTACTCGGCCACGTCCGGCGCGGAGGTCTGGTCGTCCTCTCCGGAGACGTCCGTGGGCTCGTCGGCGTTGCGTGCGACACCCATCAGGGTGCCTCCCTCGTCGAGGTTCATCAGCCGCACCCCCTTCGTCTGCCGGCCGGCCTTGCGCACCTGGACGACGCTGGTGCGGATCACTCCACCAGATGACGTGATGGCGTACAACTCGTCGTCCTCGTCGACGATCAGCGCACCGACCAGCCTGCCACGCTTGCGGTCGTACTGGATGGTCAGCACGCCCTTGCCGCCGCGGCCCTGGATCGGATAGTCGTCGATCGGCGTCCTCTTGGCATACCCGCCGTCGGTGGCGACCAACACGAACTTGTCCGGCTGCACGACGCCCATCGACAGCAGCTCGTCGCCGGAGTTGAAGCGCATGCCCAGCACGCCGGAGGTGGCCCGGCCCATCGGCCGCAGCGTCTCGTCGGTGGCGTGGAACCGGATGGACTGCCCGTCGGCGGAGACCAGCAGCAGGTCGTCCTCGGCCGCGCAGAGCACGGCGCCGACCAGCTCGTCGTCCTCCTTGAGGTTGATGCCGATCAGGCCGCCGGACCGGTTGGAGTCGAAGTCGAGCAGCCGCGACTTCTTGACCAGGCCGGTCTTGGTGGCCAGCACCAGGTACGGCGCGACCTCGTAGTTGGGGATCTCGATGACCTGGGCGATCTCCTCGCCCGGCTGGAAGGCCAGCAGGTTGGCCACGTGCTGGCCGCGGGCGTTGCGGTTGGCCTCGGGCAGCTCGTAGGCCTTGGCCCGGTAGACCCGGCCCATGTTGGTGAAGAACAGGATCCAGTCGTGGGTGGAGCAGACGAAGAAGTGGGCGATGATGTCGTCCTGCTTGAGCTGCGCGCCCTGCACGCCCTTGCCGCCGCGCTTCTGCGACCGGTACAGGTCGGTCTTGGTCCGCTTCGCGTAGCCGGTGCGGGTGATGGTGACGACCACGTCCTCGACGGCGATGAGGTCCTCCATGGAGACCTCGCCGTCGAACGGCAGGATGCGGGTGCGCCGGTCGTCGCCGTACTTGCCGACGATCTCCATCAGCTCGTCGCGCACGATGGCGCGCTGCCGCTCGGGCTTGGCCAGGATGTCCTGGAGGTCGGCGATCTCGATCTCGATCTCGGCCAACTGGTCGACGATCTTCTGCCGCTCCAGGGCGGCCAGCCGGCGCAGCTGCATCTCCAGGATGGCGTTGGCCTGGATCTCGTCGACCTCGAGCAGCTCGATCAGGCCGATCCGGGCGTCCTCCACGGTGGGCGACCGGCGGATCAACGCGATCACCGCGTCCAGCTGGTCCAGCGCCTTGACCAGGCCGCGCAGGATGTGGGCCCGTTCCTCGGCCTTGCGCAGCCGGTACCTGGTCCGCCGGACGATGACCTCGATCTGATGCTTCACGTAGAGGCGGATCATCTGGTCCAGCCGCAGCGTGCGGGGCACGCCGTCGACCAGGGACACCATGTTCACGCCGAACGTGTGCTGGAGCTGGGTGTGCTTGTAGAGGTTGTTCAGCACGACCTTGGCCACCGCGTCCCGCTTGAGCGTGACCACGATGCGCATGCCGGTGCGGCTGTTGGACTCGTCGGCGATGTTGGCGATGCCGGCGAGCTTGCCGTCGCGGACCAGGGTGGCGATGTTCTCCACCAGGTTGTCCGGGTTGACCTGGAACGGCAGCTCGGTGGCGACCAGGATGGTCCGCCCCTTGCTGTCCTCCTCCACCTCGACCACCGCGCGCATGCGCACCGAGCCGCGGCCGGTGCGATAGGCGTCTTCGATGCCGCGGGTGCCCAGGATCAGGCCGTGGGTCGGGAAGTCGGGGCCTTTGATGCGGGCCATCACCGCTTCCAGCGTCTCCTCGTCCGGCGCCTCGGGGTTCTCCAGCGCCCACACCACGGCCGACGCGACCTCGCGCAGGTTGTGCGGCGGGATGTTGGTGGCCATGCCGACGGCGATGCCGGCGCTGCCGTTGATCAGCAGGTTGGGCACCCGGGAGGGCAGGACGATCGGCTCCTGGATGCGGCCGTCGTAGTTGTCCCGGAAGTCGACGGTCTCTTCCTCGATGTCCTGCAACATGTGCATGGCCAACGGGGTGAGCCGGCACTCGGTGTACCGCATGGCGGCGGCCGGGTCGTTGCCGGAGGAGCCGAAGTTGCCCTGGCCGTCGACCAGCGGGTAGCGCATCGCCCACGGCTGGGCCAGGCGCACCAGCGCGTCGTAGATCGACGAGTCGCCGTGCGGGTGGTAGTTGCCCATCACGTCGCCGACCACACGGGCGCACTTGTTGTAGCCGCGGTCCGGCCGGAAGCCCGAGTCGTACATCGAGTACAGCACCCGCACGTGCACCGGCTTGAGGCCGTCGTACACGTTGGGCAGCGCGCGACCGACGATCACGCTCATCGCGTACGCGATGTAGGAGTTCTGCATCTCCTGCTGGATGTCGACCGGCTCGGTCCGCCCGTGGTTGTCGGGCGGCAAGGTTTCGGTCACGACTGGGAGTTCCTTTCACACAAGGCGAGGAGGAGGCGGTGGGGCCGGGACGTCACACGTCGAGGAACTTGACGTCCTTGGCGTTGCGGGTGATGAAGGACCGGCGGGCCTCCACGTCCTCGCCCATCAGCACGCTGAACAGCTCGTCGGCGGTGGCGGCGTCGTCCATGGTGACCTGGAGCAGCACCCGGTTGGCCGGGTCCATGGTGGTCTCCCACAGCTCCTGGGCGTTCATCTCGCCGAGGCCCTTGTAGCGCTGGATGCTGTCGTCCTTGCCGATCTTCTTGCCGGCGGCCAGGCCGGTCTCCAGCAGGCCGTCGCGCTCGCGGTCGGAGTAGGCGTACTCCGGCTCGACGCCGCGCTGCCACTTGATCTTGTAGAGCGGCGGCTGGGCCAGGTAGACGTGCCCGTGCTCGATGAGCGGCCGCATGAACCGGAACAGCAGCGTGAGCAGCAGGGTCCGGATGTGCTGGCCGTCGACGTCGGCGTCGGCCATCAGCACGATCTTGTGGTACTTGAGCTTGGCCAGGTCGAAGTCGTCGTGGATGCCGGTGCCGAAGGCAGTGATCATGCTCTGCACCTCGGTGTTCTTCAGCACGCGGTCGATGCGCGCCTTCTCCACGTTGATGATCTTGCCGCGGATCGGCAGGATCGCCTGGTACATGGAGTCCCGACCCTCCTTGGCCGAGCCGCCCGCCGAGTCGCCCTCGACGATGTAGATCTCGCACTCTTCCGGGTCGGTGGACCGGCAGTCTTTGAGCTTGCCGGGCAGGCCGCCGATGTCCAGCGCGCCCTTGCGGCGGACCAGCTCGCGGGCCTTGCGGGCGGCCAGCCGGGCCTGCGCCGAGGACACCGCCTTGTTGATGATGATCTTGGCCTCGGCCGGGTGCCGGTCGAACCAGTCGGCGATCCACTCGTTGCAGGCCTTCTGCACGAAGGACTTGGCCGAGGTGTTGCCGAGCTTGGTCTTGGTCTGGCCCTCGAACTGGGGCTCCTTGAGCTTGACCGAGACGATGGCGGCCAGGCCCTCGCGGATGTCCTCGCCGGAGAGGTTGCCGTCCTTCTCCTTGACCAGCTTCTTGTCCTTGGCGTACTCGTTCACCACCCGGGTGAGCGCGGCGCGGAAGCCCTCCTCGTGGGTGCCGCCCTCGTGGGTGTTGATCGTGTTGGCGAAGGTGTAGACCGACTCCGAGTAGCCGGTGTTCCACTGCATGGCGATCTCGACCTCGAGGTCGTCGCCCTTGGCGTCGAAGGCCACGACCTTCTCGTGCAGCGCCTCGCGGGACCGGTTGATGTGCCGGACGAAGTCCTCGAGACCGCCCGGGTAGTGGAAGGTCTGCTCCTTGACCCGCGCCACCTGGCCGTCGGCGTCCGCCTCGGCGTCGGCGTCGGCGACCCGCTCGTCGCGCAGCACGATGGTCAGGCCCTTGTTCAGGAAGGCCATCTCCTGAAGGCGGCGGGACACCGTCTCCAGGTTGTACTCGGTGGTCTCGAAGATCTCCGGGTCGGCCCAGTAGGTGATGGTGGTGCCGGTCTCGGCGGTCGGCTCGCCCTTGACCAGCGGACCGGTCGGCACCGAGTTCACGTAGGTCTGGGTCCAGTGGAAGCCGTCCCGCTTGATGTGCACCTCAAGCCGGGTGGCCAGCGCGTTCACCACGGAGACGCCGACGCCGTGCAGGCCGCCGGAGACCGCGTAGGAGTCGCTGTCGAACTTGCCGCCGGCGTGCAGGGTGGTCAGCACCAGCTCGACGGCCGGCTTCTTCTCCACCGGGTGCTCGTCGACCGGGATGCCGCGGCCGTCGTCGATGCACTCCACACCGCCGTCGGCCCGCAGCACCAGGACGACCTTGGTGGCGTAGCCGGCCATCGCCTCGTCGACGGAGTTGTCCACGACCTCCCAGATGAGGTGGTGCAGACCGCGCTCGCCGGTGGAGCCGATGTACATGCCCGGCCGCTTGCGGACCGCCTCGAGACCCTCGAGGACGGTGATGGACTTGGCGCTGTACTCAGCGTTGGTGTTGGCAGCCACGAGTTTTGCTGTCTCCCTCTGGGACGCCACGCAGGACTGGTTTGCGAGCCTGCGCGGACGACCGTCCAGCGCTGCCGTGCTCACATCCTCCCGAAAGTATACCGGGAGACCCTGCCGAAAACGCCGCTAGGACCCGCCTGAGAACGTCACAGAAGCCCGGAAGTGAGTGAATGAGGGTCCGCGGGGCTGGGGATGTCACTCGGTCCGGCTACGTTCGTCTCCGTGAGCCGTGATTTCCCCGCTGCCGTGTTTCCCGTGAAACATGGTGTGTCAGCCGTAGGTGTCGCGTGGCCCGCGACCTGGGGCATGTAGCGGTCCGAATCGCCAGTTGGGGGCGGACGGGCCCTGCACCTTGAGCCGCTTGACCACGTTCGGGCCGACCCCCTTGGCGATCTGCTGCAGGAGCTGGCGCTGGAGCAGCCGAAGCTGGGTCGCCCAGGCCGTCGACTCGGCCTGCACCACCAGCTCGCCCTCACGCAACGTCACCGGTTTCGCGTGCTGGGCCACCTCGGCGCCGACCAGGTGCGGCCACTTGGCGAACACCTGGCCGCCGGAGAGCTGGTCGCTCCAGCCCCGGTCCATGGCCAGCCGGGAGACCAGCCGACCCAGCGGCTGCGGGTCCCGGTCGTCGGCCCCGGAGCCCGACCAGCGCCGGCGGCGGCCACGCCGGACCGCCGGCATCGAGCGCTGGGACGGCTTGCGGGCCTTGCTCGCCTCGCGGGCGGCGGCGAGGGCGGCGCGGGCCAGATCGGATCCGGTCAACCCCTCCGGCAGCCGGTCGATCACGCGTTCGGGTTGTCCACCATCAGGTGACGACTCGGGAGTCAATCCTGCCCGATTTGCTCCATTTGCCGCACTACTGGCCGGTTCGGCGGGGGTTTGACGCCCCGGAGTCACCGAGTTATCCACACCATCCACAGGTTTATCCCCAGATGTGGGGTACCTGGAGCCATCCATGCGTACCCCTAGTGGCGGATTGCCCGCGGGCTCATCGGACACGGTTCACCTCGCCGTCGCGGACCTCGTACCGTGCGCCGGCCAACTCCTCCGGCACATCCTCGGCGCCCGCCGCGGTCACGAGCACCTGCTCCGCGTTCGCCGCCACCTTCGCCAGTTGCTGCCGCCGCCTGCGGTCCAGCTCGGCGAACACGTCGTCGAGCACCAGCACCGGCTCGGCCCCATCATCGCGCAGCAGGTCGTACGCGCCCAGCCGCAACGCGAGCGCGAAAGACCATGACTCTCCGTGACTGGCGTAGCCCTTGGCCGGGTTGTCGCCCAGCGTCAGCTCCAGCTCGTCCCGATGGGGCCCGACCAGGCAGACCCCGCGCTCCACCTCCTGCGGCCGGACCCGGGCGATCTCGGCCAGCAGCGCCGCTTCCAACTCGGCGATGTCCGCCCGTTCGCGCTGCGGCAGCGCGTCGCCCAGCGTCGACCGGTACTTGATGGACACCGGCCGCGACTCGGGCGCGACCCCCGCGTAGTTGGCCGCGACCAGCGGCGCGAGGTCGTCGATCAGGTCCAGCCGGCCGGCCAGCAGCTGCGCGCCCTGCGCGGCCAGGTGACCGTCCCACACTTCCAACGTGCTGAGATCACCGCGCCCGCCGGCCCGCCGCGCCGCGCCCGCCGACTTCAGCAGGGCACTGCGCTGCTTGAGCACTCGCTCGTAGTCGGAACGGATCCCCGCGTACCGAGGGGCCCGCGCGACCAGCAGGTCGTCCATGAACTTGCGACGCTCGCCGGGATCGCCGCGGACTAGCGCCAGGTCCTCCGGCGCGAACAACACGGTGCGCAGGATGCCCAGCACCTCACGCGGGCGAGGCACCGGGCCGCGGTTGATCCGCGCGCGGTTGGCCTTGCCCGGCGTGATCTCCAGTTCGACCAGCAGCTCGCGGCCGGCGTTGACCACGGCGGTGCGGATCACCGCCCGCGGGCTGCCGGACCGCACGAGCGGGGCGTCCGTGGCCACCCGGTGCGAACCCAGGGTGGCCACGTAGCCGATCGCCTCGACCAGGTTGGTCTTGCCCTGGCCGTTCGAGCCGACGAAGACGCTCACTCCCGGGTCGAACGCCAGGTCGGCGTGCGCCCAGGAGCGGAAGTCGACGACCTGGAGGTGCCGGACGTACACCGGTCAGTGCGTCGATCCGCCGCCGGACGACGGCCCAGCCGTGTGCACCGCGTGCCCGCCGAACTGGTTGCGCAGCGCGGCGACGGCCCGCATGGCCGGCGAGTCGTCCTGGCGGGAGGCGAACCGGGCGAACAGCGCGGCGGAGATCACCGGCGCCGGCACCGAGTGGTTGATCGCCTCCTCGACCGTCCACCGGCCCTCGCCGGAGTCCTCGACGTAACCGCGCAGGTCGTCGAGCTCGGGGTCCGAGTCCAGGGCCCGGACCAGCAGGTCCAGCAGCCAGGACCGGACCACGGTGCCGCGCTGCCAGGCCTTGATCGTCGCCGGCACGTCGGTGACCAGCTCGGAGGCCTCCAGCAGCTCGAAGCCCTCGGCGTAGGCCTGCATGAGGCCGTACTCGATGCCGTTGTGCACCATCTTCGAGAAGTGGCCGGCGCCGACCGGGCCGGCGTGCGCGAAGCCCTCCTCACGCGGACCCTCCGGACGCAGCGCGTCGAAGATCGGCATCGCCTGCTCGACGTGCTTCTTGTCGCCGCCGACCATCAGGCCGTAGCCGACCTCGAGGCCCCAGACGCCGCCGGACACGCCGCAGTCCAGGTAGCCGATGCCCTTCTCGTCCAGCGCGGCCGAGTTGGCCGAGTCGTCGGTGAACCGCGAGTTGCCGCCGTCGATCACGAGGTCGCCCTCGTCGAGCAGCTCGCGCAGCTCCTCGACGGTCTTCCTGGTCGGGTCGCCGGCCGGCACCATGATCCACACCGTCCGCGGCGCGGCCAGCGCGCCGACCAGGTCGGCCAGGCTGGCGACGTCGGTGACGGCCGGGTTGCGGTCGTAGCCCACCACCTCGTGGCCGGCCTTGCGCAACCGCTCCCGCATGTTGAAGCCCATCTTGCCCAGGCCGATGAGTCCGAGCTGCACGATCGCGGTCCTCTCCGAGTAACTGGAAGCCAGCCGGTCAGCCGGGCAGGCGCACCGGCATGAGCAGGTAGAGGTAGCCCTCCACCACCCCACCATCCTCGCCCACCGGCTTGATCAGCGCGGGCCTGCTGGGTGTGGTGAACGACAAGTGGGCACGGTCGGTGCGCACGGCGGCCAGGCCGTCGAGCAGATAGCCGGGGTTGAACGCGATCGTCACCGGGTCGCCGGTGAACTCGACCGGCAGCTCCTCCTCGGCGCTGCCCTCGTCGTCGCCGCCGGCCGACAGCCGCAGGCCGCCGTCGCTGAACTCCAGCCGAACCTGGGTGCCGCGCTCGGCGACCAGCGACACGCGCTTGATCGCGTCCTGGAGCGAGGACACCTCGATGATCGCGGCGGCGTTGTGCTCGGCCGGCAGCAGCTGCCGGTACTTCGGGAACTCGGCGTCCAGCAGTCGGCTGGTGGTCCGCCGGCCGGTGCCGGACAGGCCGAGCAGGCCGTCGCCGGAGGCCAGGGACAGCTCGACCGTGGAGCCGGCGCCGCCGAGAGTCTTGGCCGCGTCGGCGAGATTGCGGGCCGGGACCAGCACCGCCGTCTCCACCTCGTCGGCCGGCTCCCAGTCGAACTCGCGCATGGCCAGCCGGAACCGGTCGGTGGCGACCAGGGTCAGCTTGCCGCCGTTGAACTCGACCCGGACGCCGGTCAGCATCGGCAGCGTGTCGTCCTTGCCGGCCGCCACGGCGACCTGGCCGACCGCTTCGGCGAACACCTCGCCGGCCAGCGCGCCGGCCCGCTGCGGCATCTCCGGCAGCGCCGGGTAGTCCTCGACCGGCATGGTCGGCAGGCTGAACTTGGCGCTGCCGCACGTGATCGAGACGCGGGCCCCGTCCACGGCGATCTCCACCGGGTGGTTGGGCAGCGCCTTGGTGATGTCGGCCAGCAGCCGGCCGGAGACCAGGGTCTTGCCGCCGGCCGCGATCGTCGCCGGCACGCCCACCTGGGCCGAGACCTCGTAGTCGAAGCCGGAGACGGTCAGCGCGTCGCCGGTGTCCCCCTCATCGGAGCCGGCGTCCAGCAGGACACCGCCGAGGACCGGGACCGGCGGCCGCGACGGCAAGCTCCGTGCGACCCAGGCCACGGCGTCGGCTAGACCGTCGCGCTCGACGCGGATCTTCATGAGGGCGTCCTTTCCTTCGGCACGACCGCTGGTCGTCCCCGTGTCGTCCGGGCTCGGCACACGACCGGGTCCTAGGGGAGCCCAACGGTAGAGCGTGCGAGCCCGCTTCGTCATGTCGGGGCGGCTCGACCCGACGCCCGCCCGAGGCGAGGTGTCCCCAGCTTCGGCCACCCCCTGTTTTTCTTCTTTTCATCTCTTCGAAGAGATAACCAGTAACAGCAGTAAGGGCTGTGGATTGTGTGGACAACCGGGGTTTGCGCTGTTCAGGTGATGGCTGGGGGTGTGGGCAAGTACCCCGGGTGACCGGTGGACAACTCGGGGACCCCGTGGACAACTTCTGGACTGCTCCGAACGGTCCACAGATCGGCCGAGTTGTCCACACTTCCATCCCCAGATGTGGGCTGGTCCGTCCCCAGGTGTTGCACAGGGTGAAAGTGGCCCAGGTCTCCCCGATGTGGGTGACTGTGGACAACTTTTCTGGGAGGACGCCCCGATCGGGCGCCTCGGCCCGCCAGAAAAGTTCATCGACCGAGGGTTGCGGGCGGCCGGTTTCTGAGGGCGGCCGGTCCCGCGACCAAGGGGTCGGTCAGAAAGATCACGAATCTCGGCCAAGGTGGACGGCCAGATCGGGGCGCGGCCGGCGTGCGGCCGCCGGCCCGGAGTTTCTCACCGGAGGCCCGGCCGGCCCAGCACCCCGGGCAGAAAGTCGCGAGGCAGGTGCGCGGCGGGTGGAGTGGCCGGCCGGGGCTGTCGGATCCGGCGCCGAGCCGTCGAAGTCGTGTTGGGAGCTGTTTTCCCTGGTCAGCACCCCTCGGGACCTGTGGATAACTGTCGGATCCGGCTCGTGTGCCAGGTGTTTGCGCAGGTCGAGCACGTCTGGGCGGTCCAGGCGGTAGGGCGGCCGCACCGCCTGGACCAGGTCGGATGGCCGCTGGTTACTCGCAGAGGTGGCCGGCCGGGCCATGGCGGCCGGCCGAAAGATGCCGGCGGACCGGAGCGCGGCCGGCGGATTTTCCAGCCGGCCCCTGGGCGGGTGCGGGATGCCAGTCAGAAAGGGAGGGGGCTGGGCCCCGGGGGCGCGACCTTTCTGATCATCGTCTCCGGCCGCGAGCGGGACCTCGGTCAGAAAGATTCGGCAGGCGGTCAGGTGGCTGGGACGTCGGGCGGCAGGGGTGGCCGCTGTCCGGCCGAGTCGGCGGATGGTTTCTGGCCGGGGTGCTGGGCCGACGGAGGGGGTCGGTCAGAAAGAAGTCGCGGGGCTCAGCCGACCGGATCGTCGGTCGAGGCCCTCAGTCGGCCGCTGGGGCAGAGCAGGCTCGCCGGGGCGGCCCGGACCAGGCCGGCGCGGGCGGACCTTTCTCTCCGGGGTGGTCGCTCGCGCCGAGGCCGCGGTGAGAAAAGTTCGGCGGGCGTCGGCGACTTTCTCACCGGGGCCGGTGTCCGACGGAGGTGGTCGGTGAGAAAGGTGCGGGCGTAGGCGGCCGAGGGCCCGACAGCGCAGAGCGGCCCGCCGGGATCGGAGGGCCGCTCAGGGGCGAAACGGAGTCAGGCGCGGGCGCGCTGCTTGATGCGGGAGGTGAGCTCCTGCACCTGGTCGTAGATCCGCCGGCGCTCGGCCATCTCCTTGCGGATCTTCTTGTCCGCGTGCATGACGGTGGTGTGGTCGCGGCCGCCGAAGGTCTGGCCGATCTTGGGCAGCGACAGGTCGGTCAGCTCGCGGCACAGGTACATGGAGATCTGCCGGGCCTGGGCCAGGGCCTTGGTCTTGCCGGGACCGCACAGGTCGTCGATGGAGACGCCGAAGAACTCGGCGGTGACGGCCATGATCGTCGGGGCGGTGATCTCGGGGGCGTGCGAGTCGGGGATCAGGTCCCGCAGCACGATCTCGGCCAGCTGCACGTCGACGGGCTGCCGGTTCAGGGAGGCGAACGCGGTGACCCGGATCAGCGCGCCCTCGAGCTCGCGGATGTTGCGCTCGATGCGGGCGGCGATGAACTCCAGCACCTCGGCCGGGGCGGCCAGCCGGTCCTGGGCCGCCTTCTTGCGCAGGATGGCGATCCGGGTCTCCAGCTCGGGCGGCTGGATGTCGGTGATCAGGCCCCACTCGAACCGCGTGCGCAGCCGGTCCTCCAGGGTCTCCAGCCGCTTGGGCGGCCGGTCCGAGGACACCACGATCTGCTTGTTCGAGTTGTGCAGGGTGTTGAAGGTGTGGAAGAACTCCTCCTGCGTGCCTTCCTTGCCCTCCAGGAACTGGATGTCGTCGACGAGCAGCACGTCGATGTCCCGGTAGCGGCGCTGGAAGGCGATCTTGCGGTCGTCCCGCAGGGAGTTGATGAAGTCGTTGGTGAACTCCTCGGTGGACACGTAGCGCACGCGCATCCCCGGGAACAGCCGCTGGGCGTAGTGCCCGACGGCGTGCAGCAGGTGGGTCTTGCCCAGACCGGACTCGCCCCAGATGAACAGCGGGTTGTACGCCCGGGCCGGCGCCTCGGCCACCGCGACCGCGGCCGCGTGCGCGAACCGGTTGGACGCGCCGATGACGAAGGTGTCGAAGGTGTACTTCTCGTTCAGCCTGGTCTGCGAGTTGGTCTGGCTCGGCTGCGCGGCCGGCGGCCCGCTGAAGGTCGGCCAGATCTCGTGCACGGTGGCCAGCGCCTCGCGCTCCTCGTCCACCTCGTCCTCGGCCGATTCGCCGTCCTCGGACAGGGTGATCGCCTGCATCGGCGCGGTCTGCTCGGCGGGAGCGACGGCCGGTGGGCGCGGGGCGGGGGTGGTGATCAGCGGCTGGGGGGCCGGCGCGGGCGGCGGCGGACCGGGAGTGGCCCGCGGCACCACGGTGTCGACCTTGACGGCCAGCGACACCGGGCGGCCGAGCCGGCGGGAGAGCGCGGCGGTGATCGGATCACGCAGCGCCCGCTCGATCGCTTCCTTGGCGAAGTCGCTCGGCGCGCCGAGCAGGACCGTGCCGTCCAGCAGCCCGATCGGCCGGGTCACCCGCATCCAGGCGCGCTGCAACGAGGACAGGGCCCCCGCGGCGAGCAGTTCCTGGACGACCTGGTCCCATACCTGACCGAGGTTGGTCTGGTCGTCGGACACGTCCCTGCTCCCCTCCCCTCGCCTGATTCGCCGACGCCGGGGTCGGCGTGCGGATGCGCTACAACCCCAGATCGTCACGTCCGGTGGTGCTGTGGACAACGAGACCTGTAGTCCACAGGTTGTCCACAACTGTGCACGAAGGTACGCCGGGACACATCGGCGCCTCGCACTGGGTCGTTCTCGGCGAGGTCCGGGTTCCGCGCGGACGTTCGGCGCCACGTGTGGGGAGCCTCGGGCCGGTCCCGAGGTCGAAACCGCGGGGGAGCACGCTAACAAGGCGTGGCGGTCGCCACAAGACGAACCGGCCGGTCATTCCCCTGCCGTGACCGCTCTGTCGCCTGATGGGGTGCTGGTCGGGTGCGCTGCGCAGCCGATTTGAGAACCGGCGCGCGGCTGCGTACTCTCGAATGGTCTCCCGCTGGTAGCGGGCGTCTTCGCGCGCCCGTGCCAATGAGTGCCGGAACATGACCCGGCGCCCACGACTCTCGTCCGGTGCGGCCGCGTGAAGCGGTGACCGTGTGAGTGCGGCTGGGGACGCCACCAGACCTGCTTGCAGTAGAGCACCGGGAGACCCAGAAGTGAGCAAGGGTAAGCGCACCTTCCAGCCCAACAACCGTCGTCGCGCCAAGACCCACGGGTTCCGGCTGCGCATGCGGACTCGCGCGGGCCGCGCGATCCTGGCCGCCCGCCGGGGCAAGGGCCGCGCCCGTCTCTCCGCCTGACCCTGACGCGCCGTGCTCCCCGCGGCCGCCCGGCTGACCAGTAGCCAGGACTTCGGCCTGGTCGTCCGCCGGGGTCGCCGAGCCGGCAGACCCCGGCTCGTCATGCATGCCCTGACGAGCTCGGCGGACACCTCAGCACTGACGTCGCCCACCCGGACCGAGCCCGCTCGGACCAGGGTGGGCTTCGTCGTGAGCAAGGCCGTCGGCAACTCGGTGGTGCGCCACGGGGTGAGCAGGCGGTTGCGTCACCAGATGGCGGAGCGGCTCGACGCCCTGCCGGCCGGCACGGCGATCGTGGTCCGGGCGCTGCCACCGGCGGCGGCCGCGTCCAGCGCCGAGCTCGGCCGCGACCTGGACGCCGCGCTGCGCCGCCTCGGCCTGGCGGGCGGCGCCCCGTGACGGTGACGGCGAAGGTGCTGGTGGCGCCGATCAGGGTGTACCAGAGGTGGATCTCCCCTCTGTTCCCCCCGAGCTGTCGCTTCTACCCGAGTTGCAGTGCTTACGCGGTGGAGGCGCTCACCGTCCATGGCGCGGTGCGTGGCAGCTGGCTGACGATTCGTCGGCTGCTGCGCTGCGGGCCCTGGCATCCTGGAGGCTTGGACCCGGTGCCGCCACGGCAGCCGCGGACCGGCGCCAGTTCCAACACGGCTGCCGAGGAGTAGCTCAGTGCTCAACTTCATTTACTACCCCGTATCGGGGATCTTGTGGGTATGGCACAAGGTCTTCGGCTTCATCCTGGGTGACGGGTCCTTCGGCGGCGCGGCCAGCTGGGCGCTCTCGATCGTGTTCCTCGTGTTCACCCTGCGAGTGATCCTGTTCAAGCCGTTCGTCGCGCAGGTCAAGTCGATGCGCAAGATGGCGGAGTTCCAGCCCGAGATCAAGAAGCTGCAGAAGAAGTACGCCAACGACAAGCAGAAGCTCGCGGCGGAGATGCAGAAGCTCCAGTCCGAGCACGGCGTGAACCCGTTGGCCGGCTGTCTGCCGATCCTGCTCCAGGCGCCCGTCTTCATCGGCCTCAACCACGTGCTGCGGTCGTTCAACCGGACCGGGCTGACCTACGACCAGAACATCAAGATCCCGAACTACTGGCTGCCGACCGAGGACGTCCAGTCCTTCCTCCAGGCTCGCCTGTTCGGCGCCCCGCTGTCCTCGTACATCGCGATGGCCGACAACGAGCTCGCCGGCTTCGTCCCGCACGTGGACCGGCTCGACGTCATCATCGTGTCGATCCCGCTGATGATCGTGGCCAGCATCGCGACCCACCTGACCGCCCGGCACAACGTGGCCCGGCAGACCGCCGCGGTGACCGCCAACCCGCAGACCGCGATGATGAACAAGCTGACCCTGTACTTGTTCCCGCTCGGTGTGCTCGCGTTCGGCGCCTTCCTCCAGATCGGTCTGCTCTTCTACTGGCTGAGCAACAACGCCTGGACGCTCGGGCAGCAGTACTTCGTCTATCACCGGATCGACCGGGAAGAGGCCGAGGCCAAGGCGAAGAAGGTGGAGCAGCGTAACAACCTCGCGCCCAAGCCCGGGCAGAAGCCGATGCAGCAGGTGCGCAAGCCGGTGAAGCCGGCCGACGCGGCCGATGCCACCGACGCCGC
Source organism: Kutzneria sp. NPDC052558 (assembly GCF_044547355.1). Lineage (NCBI taxonomy): Bacteria > Bacillati > Actinomycetota > Actinomycetes > Pseudonocardiales > Pseudonocardiaceae > Kutzneria > Kutzneria sp. NPDC052558. Next base: position 73,149 of record NZ_JBIUAG010000003.1, on the reverse strand, counting down.
CGACAAGGCCGCGGAGCCGGCCGACAAGCCGATGGACAAGAAGCCGGCCGATGTGCAGGACAAGCCCGTCGTCGACGGTTCGAGCGCGCCGACCAACGGCAGCGCCGTCAACGGCAGCGGCCAGCCCAACAAGGTGCCCGGCGCGGCGCCGACCCAAGCCCGAAAGAAGCAGAGCCGTAAGCGTCGCTGACGCCGAACTGTTCTGGAGAGGAGAGAACGTGTCGGAGACGTTGCAGGCGGCCGACGCCGACCAGGAGACCGCGACCGAGGAGCGGTCGTCGGCCAGCACCGAGGATCTGCTCGTCCAGGAGGGCGACATCGCCGGTGACTACCTGGAGCAGCTGCTGGACGTGCTCGACTACGACGGCGACATCGACCTGGACGTGGAAGCCGGCCGGGCGATCGTGAGCATCGACGGCGGCGAGGAGCTGGAGAAGCTGGTCGGCCCTCGCGGCACCGTGTTGGAGGCGTTGCAGGAGCTGACCCGGCTGGCCGTGCAGCAGGAGACCGGCGTGCGTAGCCGGTTGATGCTGGACATCGCCCAGTGGCGGGAGGGCCGCCGGAGCGAGCTCCGCGAGCTCGGCCGCTCGGCGGCGGAGAAGGTCCTGTCCACCGGCGAGAAGGTTCGGCTCCAGCCGATGACGCCGTTCGAGCGCAAGGTCGTGCACGACGCGGTCGCCGCGGTGAAGGGCACCTACAGCGAGAGCGAGGGTGAGGAGCCCCAGCGTCGCGTGGTGGTCTTCAAGGAGCAGTAGGTCGGACGTTCACCCAGCGCGGCCCGTTTCACGTGAAACGGGCCGCGCTTTTTTGTGCCCGGAGGATCGGAATGGGTACCGGTCGGCGACGCGGGCGGTGTGTTGGCCGCCGTGGTTTCACGTGAAACGAGATCGTCGGGGAAGATGGGTCGGTCATGGTTTCACGTGAAACGCGCGGATGGATCGGGAGCGTATGAGCGAGTTGTTGTCGCCGCCGGCGGACGTCGTGGAGCGGGTGTTCGGCGACGGGGCGTCGATGGCCATCAAGTTCGCCACGCTGCTTGCCGACCATGGAGTGGAGCGCGGACTGATCGGGCCGCGGGAAGTCGAGCGGCTCTGGGACCGGCATCTGTTCAACTCGGCCGTACTCGCCGAGTTGGTGCCGCGGAATTGCCAGGCGGTGGACGTAGGCTCGGGGGCGGGACTTCCCGGCATCCCGTTGGCGATCGCCCGACCGGACCTCCGGCTCACCTTGCTGGAACCGATGGCTCGTCGTGTCGCCTGGTTGCAGGAAGCCGTGGACACCCTCGGCCTCGACGTCGAGGTGATGCGTGGCCGGGCGGAGGAGCCCGAGGTGCGCCGCCGGCTCGGGGGCAGTGACGTGGTCACCGCCCGGGCGGTCGCCCCACTGGAGCGGTTGGCGAAGTGGTGCCTGCCGCTCCTCCGTCCCGGCGGTCAGATGCTGGCGCTCAAGGGCGCCAGCGCGGCCGAGGAACTGGAACGCGATGCGGCAGCGGTGGCCAAGGCGGGTGGCTCCCGGCAACGGTTGGCCAGCTGTGGGGCCGAGGTGCTGGACGTGCCGACGACCGTCGTCGTGGTGGAGCGAGACGAACAGGTGGGGCGTCGTGACGGCGGGCGTCGGAGACGGAAGGATGGGTGAGGCGTGTACTCGGATCCCCAGATCGGAGCACCGCATGTTCCACGTGAAACAGCGAGACTCGCAGAGGCACACGACGGGCCCGTCGGAGCCGGAGAGGTACTACGCCCGATGAATCCAGCAATGAGCGAGTCGGTCATGGCCGGCGAAGGCGCGACCTGGACTCCGATCGAAGCCGAGGCTCAGCGCGCCGCCAAGGTGCTGCACCCGGATTCGTTGAAGCTCCCCCGCCCGGCCCGCCGTCGCATCATGACCGTGGCCAATCAGAAGGGCGGCGTCGGCAAGACGACCAGCACGGTCAATCTGGCCGCCGCCCTCGCCCTGCACGGCCTGAAGACGCTCGTGATCGACCTCGACCCGCAGGGCAACGCCAGCACCGCCCTGGCCATCGAGCACCGGTCCGGCACGCCGTCGGTCTATGAGGTGCTGATCGGCGAGATCTCCATCGCCGACGCGGCCGCGGTGAGCGAGCAGTCCGAGAACCTCTACTGCGTGCCGGCCACCATCGACCTGGCCGGCGCCGAGATCGAACTGGTCTCGATGGTCGCCCGCGAGTCCCGGCTCAAGGAGGCGCTGTCCAGCGAGGCGCTCGACGAGCTCGGCATCGACTATGTGTTCATCGACTGCCCGCCCTCGCTCGGCCTGCTCACGGTCAACGCGCTCGTCGCGGCCAAGGAGGTGCTGATCCCCATCCAGTGCGAGTACTACGCCCTGGAGGGACTCGGCCAGTTGCTCCGCAACATCGACCTCGTCAAGGCGCACCTGAACCCGGCGCTGGACGTCTCCACCATCCTGCTCACCATGTACGACGGCCGCACCAAGCTGGCCGACCAGGTGACCAGCGAGGTGCGCGGCCACTTCGGCGACACCTGCCTCCAGACGGTCATCCCCCGCAGCGTGAAGGTCTCGGAGGCGCCGGGCTTCGGCCAGACGGTGCTCGCCTACGACCCGGGTTCGCGCGGCGCGATGAGCTACCTGGACGCCGCCCGTGAGATCGCCGACCGCGGCACTGAGATGGAGCGCGCATGACCCCGCCGGAACGCAAGGGCGGCCTCGGCCGCGGCCTCGCGGCGCTGATCCCCCAGGGGCCGCCCGCCGGTGAGACCAACGGCGCGGCCGCCCCGGTCGCCACCATCCCGGACAGCGCTCCCCCGCCGGCCGTGGTCGGCGGCAACACGGTGGCTGGCGCGGTCTACCGCGAGGTGCCGATCGACGAGATCACGCCGAACCCCAAGCAGCCCCGACAGGTGTTCGACGAGGAGGCGCTCGCGGAACTGGAGCACTCCATCCGCGAGTTCGGCCTGATGCAGCCGATCGTCGTCCGCGAGATCGGCCGCGGCTCCTACGAGCTGGTCATGGGCGAGCGCCGCTGGCGGGCCTCCCAGCGGGCCGGCCTGGACGCCATCCCGGCCATCGTCCGCCAGACCGCGGACGCCGCGATGCTCCGGGACGCGCTGCTGGAGAACATCCACCGGGCCCAGCTGAACCCGTTGGAAGAGGCCGCGGCCTATCAGCAGCTGCTGGACGAGTTCGAGGTGACCCACGAGGAGCTGGCGTCCCGCATCGGCCGCAGCCGCCCCGTCATCACCAACACCATCCGGCTGCTCAAGCTGCCGCTGCCGGTGCAGCGTCGCGTCGCCGCCGGCGTGCTCTCCGCCGGCCACGCCCGGGCGCTGCTCGGCCTGGAGGACAACGGCGCGCAGGAGGACCTCGCCGCGCGTATCGTCGCCGAGGGCCTCTCGGTGCGGGCCACCGAGGAGATGGTGACGCTGGCCAAGAACGAGGCGCCGGCCAAGCCCAAGCCCGCTCCGCGTAAGCCCATCCACGCCCCCGGTCTCCAGGACCTCGCCGACCGCCTCTCCGACTCCTTCGACACCCGGGTCAAGGTCGAGCTCGGCCGCCGCAAGGGCCGGATCGTCGTCGAGTTCGGCTCGGTCGACGACCTCGAACGCATCGTCGGCCTCATCTCGCCAGAAGCGGCAAAACGGACAGACATCGGGGATATCCCATCACCCTGACCACTTACGTCACGGTGACGAAGTCTCCAACGGCACGATTTCGCGCCGCTGGAGAATGATCAGTCGCCCGCCCGGCGACTGATCATCCAAGGCGCGGTTTCACGTGGAACAGTGACCGGCGAGCGATCGCCGGCGCGCGCCAGCCGATCGCTGGCGGCCAATGCCCGGCGATGCCGGCATCGACTGACGCCGGCAACGGCAGCGCTCAGGAACGGACGTAGGTCGGGTGCGAGCCACCGGCGCACCCGACAAGCGGCAGTGGTCAGCCACGACCGCTGCGCGGGTGACCGCGGCCAGGGGGGCGAGGGTCGGCGGGCCAGCCAGCACGGCCGGGGAGCGAGCCCGGGGTTGGCCAACAGGCCTGGAGGCGGCCGCATAGGGAGCCCAAGGGCGTGAGTGTGTTGGGGCCAGGGGTGCCGGGGAGGAACGAGGCTGGTCCCCCGCCGGGGGCGAACCGGGGCCGGGGTGGTGCGAGCCCGCTGAGAAGGCCCTCTGAGAAGGACTGCGGCGGTTAGCGGGGGCCGCGGGCTACGGCTTGCTCGACGAGGGTGGCGAAGGTGTCGCCGAGGGAGCGGCCGGCGGCCTCGATGGCGATGGGGAGCAGGGAGGTCTCGTTCAGGCCGGGCGAGACGTTGACCTGGAGGAAGTTGACGGTGCCGTCGGGGGTGACGATGGCGGTGGTGCGGGAGACGTCCCGAAGGCCCAGCAGGCGGTGGGCGGCGATGGCGAGCTCGGAGACCTCGGCGGCGGCCTCGGGGGTGAGGCGGGCGGGGGTGTGGAACTCGGTGAGCCCGGCGGTGTAGCGGGCGTTGTAGTCGTAGATGCCGGCGGGCGGGGTGATCTCGACGGCGGGCAGGGCCTCGGGACCGGCGGGGCCCTCGATGACGCCGATGGCGACCTCGACGCCGTCGAGGTACTGCTCGGCCATGACGGTGTCGCCGTAGGCGAGGCAGCCGACCATGGCCGAGGGCAGCTCGGAGGCCTCCCGGACGATCTGGGTGCCGAGGGCGGAGCCGCCCTGGTCGGGCTTGAGGACCAGGGGCAGCCCGATGCGGTCGACGAGGGCGTCGAGCACGGCCTGGGCGCCGAGGTCGCGGAAGGTGCTGTGCGGCAGCACGACCCAGTCGGGGGTGGCGAGCCCGACCCGGGAGAGCTCGGCCTTGGCGTTGGGGCGGTCCCAGGCCCAACGGCAGGCCCGAGAATCGGTGCCGACGTAGGGCACGCCGAACATCTCCAGGATGGACTGGATGGAGCCGTTCTCGCCCTGCCCGCCATGCAGGGCGACGACCACCGCGTCGGGACGGTTGGAGCGCAGGCGCTCGAGCAGCCCGCTGTCGGTGTCCCACTCGTCGACGGTCAACCCGACCGACCGAAGAGCGGCCGACAACCGGCGGCCCGAGCGCAGCGAGATGTCCCGCTCGTGCGACAACCCACCCGACAGCACAGCCACCCATCGATCCGACATGGGAGAACCGTAGTTGACGGTCAGGCAGTGTCCGGAGTCGGCGTCTGCGGCCCGGACAGGGTCCGCCGCTGCACGGTGCCGAAGGTGTTCAGGAGGTCCATTTCGCCCTCCAGAACGGCCGCCAGCCGCCGAACGCCCTCCCGGATGCGTTCCGGGGTCGGATAGCAGTACGAGAGCCGCATCTGGCGGCTGCCGAAGCTGTCGGCGTAGAACGCGGTGCCGGGAACGTAGGCCACGCGCTGGGTGACGGCCCGCGGCAGCATGGCCTTGGTGTCCAAGCCCTCGGGCACGGTCAGCCACACGTAGAAGCCGCCGGCGGGCTTGGTCCAGGTGCAGCCGGCCGGCAGGTGCTGGTCCATGGCGGCGAGGGTGGCGTCCCGGCGCTCCCGGTACTCCTCCCGGTAGGTCTTGATCTGGCCCTTCCAGTCGTGCTGGGCCAGGTACCGGCTGACCACGGCCTGGGTGAAGGCCGGCGGGCACAGGGTGGCCGACTCGGCGGCCAGCACCAGCTTCTCCCGCACGGCGTGCGGGGCCAGCACCCAGCCGACCCGGAGGCCGGGGGCGAAGGTCTTGGAGAACGAGCCGAGGTAGACGACGTTGGCGGCGTCGGCGGAGCGCAGCGCCGGATAGGTCTGGCCGTCGAAGCCGAGCAGCCCGTACGGGTTGTCCTCGACCACGAGCACGTCGTGCTGGGCGCAGATCTCCAGGATCTCGCTGCGCCGCCGCACCGACAAGGTCACGCCGGCCGGGTTCTGGAAGTTCGGGATGGTGTAGAGGAACTTCACCCGGCGGCCGCTGGCCCGCACCGCGGCCAGGGCCTGGCGCAGCGCCTCGGGCACCAGGCCGGCGTCGTCCATCTCCACGTGCACGACCTGGGCCTGGTACGCGGAGAAGGTGCCCAGCGCGCCCACGTAGGACGGGGCCTCGGCCAGAACGACGTCACCCGGGTCGCAGAAGACCCGGGTGACCATGTCCAGCCCCATCTGGGAGCCGACCGTGACCACCACGTCGTCGGGATGCGCGGAGATGCCCTCGAGCGCCATCACCTCGCAGATCTGCTCACGCAGCTCGACGGTGCCCTGGGCGGAGCCGTACTGCAGCGCGGTCAGCCCCTCGGTGGCCATCAGCCGGCCCACGTCGGCGGCCAGCGACTCCAGCGGAAGTGCGGCAAGATAGGGCATGCCGCCGGCCAGGGAGACAACCTCGGGGCGGCTCGCCACCGCGAAGAGAGCTCGGATCTCAGATGCGGTCATGCCCGCGGTGCGCGCTGCGTAGCGCCCCATGTGCGGGTCGAGACTGCGTCCGGGCTGGTGCGCCGGCTGAGATCCGGTTTCGTTCACGCCTGCCTCCCTGATGTGTGCGGCGTGTCGTAGATCGGTCGAGTGTAACGGCCGTCCCGATCGGGGCTGAGTCCTTCCGGCACGCGTCACACCGGCCTATGCTGGTTCGGGTTCCCGTGGGGTCACGCGGGGTTCGATTCTGCGCGTGGGAGGTCGGGTGTCGCGGCGCGTTGTGGGCGTCACTCTGGACAACCTGGAGCACCTCCCCAAGCGGTGCCGCAAATGCGTGTACTGGGAGCTCGCCCCGCATCTGAAGGAGCAGGCCGAGGAGTACGGCCAGACCGACTTCGAGAAGGAGGCCTGGGTCTCCAGCGTGCTGCTGGAGTGGGGCTCATGCGGTCGGATCATCTACGTGGACAACGTGCCAGCCGGCTACGCGCTCTACGCGCCGCCGAGCGCGGTCCCGCGGGCCGTCGCCTTCCCCACCGCCCCGGTGTCGGCCGACGCCGTGCTGCTGACCGCGCTGCGGGTGCTGCCCGAGTTCGAGCGGGGCGGCCTGGGCCGGGTGCTGGTGCAGGCGGTGGCCAAGGACCTCACCCGCCGTGGCGTGAAGGCGATCGAGGCGTTCAGCGACGCGTCCATCGACGAGGAGTCGAGCTGCGTCATCCCGGCCAACTTCCTGCTGTCGGTGGGCTTCAAGACGGTCCGCCCGCACCCCCGCTGGCCCCGCCTGCGGCTGGAGCTGCGCACGGCGCTGTCGTGGAAGGAAGACGTGGAGGCGGCGCTGGAGCGCCTGCTGGGCACCGTGACGATCGCCGGTGTCGGCAGCGCCGAGCCCAGCCTGCGCCCCGCCTGATCAACGCGAGAAAATCGCCCCCGCGCCGTCGGCACGGGGGCGATTTGTCGACTAGGCGATTACTCGGCCTTGGCCAGCTCGTGCCGGATCAGGTCGGCGAAGGTGAAGGTGCCGGTGGGCTGGTCGTTCTCCCCCAGCAGGTACAGACGCTTCACGGCGACCAGGATGCCCTCGGCCACGGTGTCGCGGAACGCCGGATCGGTCAGCTTGGCCCGGTCCGAGGCGTTGGTCAGGTAGCCGACCTCGACCCGGACCGCCGGGCAGCGGGTGCCGACCAGGATGTCCCAGGTGCGGCCGTGCGTGCGGCAGTCCGACAGGCCCGTGCGGGCCACCAGCTCGCGCTGGATGAAGCCGGCCAGGGTCTCGCCGACGGTGGAGGTCGTGGTGCCGTTGCCGGTGCCGTAGTGGAACGTGGCGACGCCGGTGGCCTGCGGCGAGGGGTTGGCGTCGACGTGCAGCGACAGGATCAGGTCCGCGCCGGCCTCGTTGGCGAACCGGGCCCGCTCCCGCTCCGGCGGGCACTGGTCGGGGCCCCTGGACAGCAGCGCCTCCATGCCGGTGGCCTGCATGCGGCCCTCCAGCCGGCGGGCCAGGTCCCACACCAGGTCGGCCTCGCTGTGGGCGCCGACGACCACGCCGCGGTCCCGGCCGCCGTGGCCCGGGTCGATCACGATGCGCTTGCCCCGCAGCCTCGGCCCGGACCGGCGGACCTGCTCCTGCTCGCGCAGCAGCACCGGCCGGCCGCCGCGGACCTTGGGGGTCAGCTGGCGCAGCGCGCGCACGGTCTCGGCACCGCAGATGCCGTCGGCGCTCAGGCCGTACTCGCGCTGGAAGTTGCGCAGCGCCTGCTCGGTCATCTGGTCGAACACGCCGGTGTGGCGGCCGGCGTCGAAGCCCAGCTCCAGCAGGCGCTCCTGGAGGGCGGCCACGTCGTCGCCGGTCATGGGTTGCGAGACCAGGTAGGTCAGCGGGCGGTCGCCGAGCTGGTAGGTGGCGGCACGCAGGGACGCGTAGGTGGCCGGGCCGACCAGACCGTCGGTGATCAGGCCGCGCTGCTGCTGGAAGGCACGCACCGCGTGCTCCACATCGGCGTCGAAGACGACCGCGCCGTCCTGCGGGTTTCCGGACAGCAGCCCCAGCGCGATGAGGGTGGACCTGATCTCGGCAACCGCCGGCCCGACGTCACCGCGACGGAGAACCTGCATACACCCTCGCTCGTCTAGGGCGCCGGATACCTCCGGCGCGGTGTGTGACGCCTTATTGTGCCCTGTCCGTGACAATGCTCAGAACGGGCCTACACAGAGCATTCGGGCCACTACGCAACTGGTCCGAACGGCCCAGAACGTGCGCGAAGCCCGTGCGTCAGAGGGTAAGACGCACGGGCCACGTCACAGGGTTGCCTCACGGAGGGTCACAGCACCTCGGAGAGCTCCTTGAGCATCGCCGCCTTCGGCTTGGCGCCGATGATCTCCTTCACCTTCTCGCCGCCCTGGAACAGCATCATGGTCGGCACCGACATGATCTGGTACTGCCGGGCGATCGCCGGGTTGGCGTCGATGTCCAGCTTGGCGATGGTGATCTTGTCGGCGTGCTCGGCCGCGATCTCCTCCAGCACCGGCGCGACCATCTTGCACGGGCCGCACCAGGTCGCCCAGAAGTCGACCAGCACGGGCTTGTCGCTGTTGAGCACGTCCTGGTCGAAGGACTTGTCCGTGACGATCACGGTGTTGCCGGCCATGGTTTCTCTCCTACGTGGGTGGAAGGGACGAGCTCAGTTGACGGGGACGGCCGTCGCCTCGGGTTCGGGGGCGGCGTCCGCGTGCTCGGCCAGCCAGCGTTCTGCGTCGATGGCCGCCGCGCAACCGGAGCCGGACGCGGTGATCGCCTGCCGGTAGGTGTGGTCCACCAGGTCGCCGGCCGCGAACACGCCGTCGAGCTTGGTGTAGGTGGACGGCGCGAGCACCCGCACGTAACCGTCCTCGTCCAGCTCGACCTGGCCCTTGACCAGCTCGCTGCGCGGGTCGTGGCCGATGGCCATGAACAGGCCGGTGACCGGCAGCTGCGACTCCTCGCCGGTGCGCGTGTCCCTGATCTTGACACCGGCCACTGTGGTGTCGCCGAGCACCTCGAGGACCTCGGTGTTCAGCTGCCACTTGATCTTCTCGTTGGCCCGGGCCCGCTCCAGCATGATCCGGGAGGCGCGGAACTCCTCGCGCCGGTGGATGATCGTGACGCTGCGGGCGAAGCGGGTGAGGAAGGTGGCCTCCTCCATCGCCGAGTCGCCGCCGCCGACCACGGCGATGTCCTGGTCGCGGAAGAAGAAGCCGTCACAGGTCGCACAGGCCGACACGCCGCGGCCCAGCAGCTTCTGCTCGCCGGGGATGTTCAGGTAACGGGCCGCCGCGCCCATCGCGAGGATCACCGCGCGAGCCGCGTAGCGCACGCCGTTGGCGGTGACGTGCTTGATGTCGCCGTCCAGCTCGACCTGCTCCACGTCCTCGGTGCGCAGCTGGGCGCCGAAGCGCTCGGCCTGCGCCCGCATCTGCTCCATCAGCTCGGGGCCCATGATGCCGTCGCGGAAGCCGGGGTAGTTCTCGACCTCGGTGGTGGTCATCAGGGCGCCGCCGAACTGCGTGCCTTCGAACACCAGCGGCTCCAACTGCGCCCTGGCCGCGTACACCGCGGCGGTGTAGCCCGCGGGGCCGGACCCGACGATGATCAGGTTCCGGACTTCTGATTCCGCCGCCACTGACACGACCTCCGTATCGCGCTCGCCAGACATACCGTTGAACGCGATGGTAGGTGTCCGGCATTCCACACCGGAGGGTGACGGCCGGCACCGGGCCGGCCGTCACGGAATCGTCAGCCGCCGATGGTGGTGTTGGCGATGGTGTCCGGGTTGCCGGCGGCGCAGTTGTCGCCCACCACCAGCAGTCGGATCTTGCCCAGCGCGCCGCCGGGCAGCAGCATCATCACGCCGGGCTGGCCGTCCACGGTGACCAGCCGGCCGGCGCTGGGCTGGCCGGACAGGTTGTTGGCGGCCAGGCAGGCCTCGAGCTTGGCCGGGTCGCCGTACGGGCCGTAGTTGGCGTTGCCGAAGGCCTTGAAGCCGGCCCCGGGCAGGTCGCTGCGTTTGATGGCCAGCACGCTGCCGTTCGGCGGGTCGGACTGGGGGCTGGTGGAGCCGGGGACGGCCTGGGGCACGCCGCCGGTGGTGCCGGACGGCAGGGTCACGAACACGACGCCCACGGCCACGGCAGCCGCCGTGAGCAGGCCGGCGATGGTGAGCCGCCGGTTGCGGCGGCGGCGGGCCTCGGCCAGGTCCACGACCGGCGCGGGCCGTTGTGGGGCCGCGACGGGGGCCGGCTGCTGCTGCGCGGAGCGGGCGGCGGACTCGGCGGCGATGACGGCGTCGAGGCGGGCGGCGAGGTGGTCGGGCATCCGCATCGGCGGCAGCTCGGCCAGCTCGGCCTGGGTGGCGTCGAGGGCGGCCAGCACGGCCAGGGCGTCGGCATCCAGCCGCGACCGGTCGCCACCGTCGGCGTGCAGGTCGGCGAGCAGGTCAACCGACCACGGCCGCCCGTGGGGCGAATCCCCGTTCATCGGCCCTCCCAGTGGCGTTGCGGATGCGAACCCGGTGCACTACCTGGGACGTTCGCATCTGCACTTGGGTTCCGCAGGTGCCCGAGAAGTTTCGCCAGCTTCGTGCGGCCCCGGGCGCAGCGGCTCTTCACGGTGCCCTCGGCGATGCCGAGCATCTTGGCGGTCTCCGCCACCGAGTATCCCTCGACGTCGACCAGCACGATCGGCACCCGCTGCTCGTCGGGCAGCTCGTGCAACGCCTCCTGGACGACCATCCGGGTCTGCAGCTCGGACACGGCGTCGCGGGGCACGCTGGGCTCCTGGCCGCCGGCCTCGGGCAGCGGCACGGTCGGCCGGGCCTGGCGGCGGCGGATCCGGTCCAGGCAGGCGTTCACCACGATGCGGTGCATCCAGGTGGTCACCTGCGACTCGGCCCGGAACGAGCCGGCCGCGCGGAAAGCGGAGATGAAGGCCTCTTGGAGCGCGTCAGCCGCCTCGTCGGGGTCGCGCAGGGTGCGAAGAGCCACCGCCCACATCCGGTCCCGATGTCGCCTGACCAGCTCCCCGAAAGCGTGCGGATCGCCGGCGGCATGAGCCGCTATCAGGTCGGCGTCCGAGCTGGCGGCTGCGGTCACCCGCTGAGGATATCGGTCCTGCTCTCAGGCCCCTTGACGCGGCCGAACGGGTGATCCACTCACCGCGCGCCGACGAACTTGACCTCGGACAGCTGGGAGGCGAACAGCTTGCCGCTGGGGCTCATGCTGGTGATCCAGATGACGAAACGCTGGCTGGGCGAGGTCATCTTCACCGGGATCGTGGTGTCGCCGGCGGCCAGCGTGGCGCTGCCGACCACCAGCGTCTGCTGGAGCTGGGGGGTGTCGCTGGCGGCGGTGCGGATCTCGATCTTGGTGCCGGCGCTGGGCGAGGTGATCACGACCTGGGCCAGCTTCACCGGCTGGCCGAAGTTGGCCAGCAGCCCGATGCCGGGCTTGAGCGCCGGGAAGTTGGACAGGTACTTGTCAGTGCGCCAGGAGGTGTTCGGGTCCCCGTCGATGGCCAGCCCGCCGTTGCGGGGACTGTCCGGGTCGCTGGCCACGTTGAACACGCTCACGCTGGCCGGCTTCACCGGGCCGGTGGTGGGCGTGGGGGCGTTGTTGACCGACTGCTTGCCGTCACTGGTCGGGGCGACCTGGCTGATCACCAGCGGCGGGCCGCTGTTGGCCGGGGTGTTGGACTCGTTGAAGAAGCCCACCACCTGCATGGCGATCCAGCCCAGCACCAGCAGCGTGGCCGCGGCCAGCGCGGCGACGCCGATGGCCAGCTTGCGGCTGCGCTTCTTGTCCTTCACCGGCCGCTGGGTCGTCCAGACGACATCGTCCTCTGGCTCCTCGGCCACCGCTGGGATCAGCCCGGTCTCGGCCTCCGCCTCGGCGATCTCGTCGAGCACCTGGAGGATGGCCGCGCCGGTGCGGATGCCGCCGACGCTGGTGTCCTCCAGGCTGCGCACGGCCACCGTGGACAGCGAGTGCGGCACCATCGGGTGCAGGCTGCGCGGGGCGACGACACTGCCGTTGGGGCCGATCGGCGCGACCGGCAGCCCCTCCGGGCCGCCGGGCAGCGCCCAGCGACCGGTCAGCAGCAGGTACAGGATCGCGCCAAGGCCCTTCACGTCGTCCCGGGAGGTCGCCTCGGCCCGCGGCCCGGGGAAGGCCAGCCGCAGCTGGCCCTCGGGGGTCACGCGGATCCGCTGCGGGTGCTCGGTGCCGAGCACCAGGCCGGCGTGGTGCGCGCCCTCGACGGCGGCGGCCAGCGGCTCCAGCAGCCGGGACGCGGTGGCGGCGGGCAGCGGCCCGTCGGCGATGAGGTCGATCAGGTCGGTGCCGTTGGTCCACTCGGCGACCACGATGCCGAGGATCTGCTCCCGCGGCGCGATGCCGTTGCCGGGGCTGAGCACGTCCAGGATCCGGGCCACGCCGGGGTGGGCGTAGCTGGCGCCGTGCATGGCCCGTTCGACGGTCCGTCGAACCCGGGCGGCCGCGCGTGCGTCAGCCTGGTTACCGAGCAACAGGGTCAGGGCCACGTCCCGGCCGAGCTGGCCGTCGCGGGCCCGCCACAGCTGGGCGTTGCACCGGGCGTCGGCGCCGGCGTAGCTGAGCAGCCGGTAGCGGCCCTGCCCGACCATGCCGCCCGGCAGAAGGGCATGGCTCGGCGGCCCGGCAGTTCCCCTGCCGGGCGGCGCCATCTCGGTCGGCCAGCTGCTCACCGCGTGCTCTCTCCCGTCCCGCTCGGGTCGAGGGTACGTGAAACCGATCGGTCGGGCCCTGGGTGAACCCTCAGGTCCGCCGCACGAATCGGGTGATTCGGCTCAGTGCCGGTGTGAGCTCGTGCACTCTGAGCAACGTCATCATGCCGAACGCGCACACCAGACCGAGCAGCCCACCGCCGACCACGGTCAGCCAGGCCCCGCCCGCACGGTGGATACCCCCGGGAATGTAGCGGGTAACCACCAGAGCCACGGCCAGTGCGGCGGCCGCGCCCCACACCGCGCTGACGCCGGTCTTCACGTACGTCTTGACCACGCGCCGGCTGCCGAGCTTGCCGAACCGCCTGCGCAGCCAGATCTCCCCCATCGCCATGCCGACCACGAAGGTCAGGCCGTTGACGAAGGCGATGCCGTAGACCACGTCCTGGCTGGGCAGCACCAGCGGGCAGGCGAAGGTCAGCGGAACCTGGAAGGCCACCATCAGCGCCCGTAGCACGGTCGGCGTGCGGGAGTCGTTGAACGCGTAGAAGACCCGCAGCTGCAGCAGGGTGACCGAGTAGGGCAGCAGCAGGAAGGCCGAGGCCGTCACGCCCAGGCCGAGCTCGAACGCGCCGGAGGACTCCGAGGACTTGATGGAGAACAGGGCCACGCCCATGGCCGGGCCCAGCACCGTCATCAGCGCGCTGATCGGCACCAGCATCACGGCGGTCAGCCGGCTGCCCTGGGACAGGTAGTCCAGCACCCCGGGCACGTCGCCCTCGGCGGCGGCCTGGCTCATCTTCGGCATGATCGCCGTGAGCAGCGACACACCCAGCACGCCGTAGGGCACCTGGAGCAGGTTCCAGGACTGGAGGTAGATCGACAGGCCGCCGCCGGCCGCGCCGGTGGCCACCCGGGTGATGGCCCACACCGTGACCTGGCTGACCAGCACGTAGCCGAAGGCCCAGCCCATCAGGCCGCCGAACTGGCCGATGCGCTTGTCCCAACCCCAACGGGGGCGCAGCTTGAAGCCGCTGCGCACCAGGGCCGGCACCAGCACGGCGGCCTGCGCGGCCACGCCCAGCGAGCTGCCGATGCCCAGGACCAGGAACTTCGCGTCGGTGATGTGGAACGGGTTCAGGTCCTGGTCGCCCGGCACGATCATGTAGGTGGCCAGCGTGCCGAACATGATCAGGTTGTTGGCCACCGGGGCCCAGGCCGGCGCCTTGAAGATGTTCTGCGCGTTGAGGATGGCGCTGAACAGGGCGCTGATGCCGTAGAACAGGATCTCCGGCAGCACCAGGTAGCCGAACGCGGTGACCACCTCGGGCCGCGACTGCCCGGTCGAGCTGTCGACGAAGATGCTGGTCAGCAAGGGCGCGCAGGCCACAGCCAGCACGGTGACGGCCAGCAGCATGACGGTGCCCATGGTGACCAGGCGCTGGGTGTACGCGACGCCCTTGTCCTCGTCGTCGTGCCGCGCCTTGATCAGCACCGGGATCATCACGCTGGTCAGCACGTTGCCGACGAACAGCTCGTAGATGATGTTCGGGAAGGTGTTGGCCGCGTTGTAGGCGTCCTGGGTGGCGGTGATGCCCAGCAGCACGGTCAGGGCCAGCCGCCAGCCGAAGCCGGTGACCCGGCTGATCAGCGTGGCGATGGCCATCGAGCCGCTCGCCTTGGCCAGCGACGGGGCCTCGGCCTCCTCCGCCGCCAGCTGGGCTTGTAAGTCCGCTGCTCGTATGACGATCGTCGCCGGCTCGCTCAACTCTCGCTCGACCTCTCGTCGCCGGGCACGCCGGCGGTCAGCTTCTCGGGGACGGGCGCGTGCGCGGGCACGGTGACCTCGGCGGCGGTCTCCTGGGCCTGCTGCTGCTCCCTCTTGCGCTGGCGGGACGCGGTGATGCGGCGGTAGATGCGCCGGCCGGACAGGCCGAACAGCGCCACCGCGGCGACACCGGTGATCACCAGGTTGACGGTGCCGAACGCGGTCGAGGTCAGCTCGATCCGGGCCGGCGCGCCCAGCGTGGTGCGGCCGGAGGTGGTGGTCAGCGAGACCGTCACGGTGAACCGGCCGCTGCGCACCACGGTCGAGCCGAGCAGCACGTCGCGCGGGATGCCGGCCGGGATCCGCTGGATCGTCGGCTGGGCGTTGATGACCCCGCTCAGCGACTGCAGCTTGACGCCGACCTTCACCACGACCTGGAGGTTGTTGAAGACGCGCACCGGCAGCGGGCTGTCCTCGGACGCCAGCGTGATGGGGCTGCCCGGCTGCTGCACGCCGACCTGGCTCTCCAGGCTGTCCAGCAGCGTGACCGGCGGGGCCAGCGCGCCGGCCGCGCCGATGTCCCGGCCCCGCCACACGCCGGACCCGGCCCGCAGCAGACCGTCGAACACCGGCGACATCACCTGGGCGGGCGTGACCGGCGAGGCCGGGTCCTGCTCCATCGAGGTGTAGAAGTCCCAGGCGTGGCTGGTGGCCTCGGCCACCGCGCCGGCGGCGCCGGGCGAGAGCTCCGCGCCCTGCTCGGAGTAGCCGGGGGCGACCTTCGTCGACGGCGTCGGGCCCGACGCCAGCGAAGCCAGGCCGGTCGGCGCCAGGTACTGCTGGTCGGCCAGCGTCTGCACGCCGCTCAGCAGGGCGGCGGCGTCCGCCTCGGACGGGCTCCACTGGTGCGGCGGGGCGACGACCAGCGGGACCGCGGAGCCGGCGTGCAGCTGGAGCGCGGCCAGCGCCGCCGCCGAGCCGTTGGCCAGCGCGGCCGACACCAGGTCGTCCAGGCGGATCACCCGGGGGCCCTTGTCCCCCAGCTGCGTCGGGTCCGAACCGGGCACGGTCGCCGCGGACAGCAGCACGCCGGTCACCTTGGTGCCGCGCAGCAGGCTGGTGTCCAGGGTCTGCGCCGAGTTGTCGGTGAACGCGGCCAGCGTCCTCGGGTCCAGCTGCCCGTCGATCGGCCAGGTCAGGCCGGTCAGCGGGGTGGCCCCCAGCACCTGGTGCAGCACGTCGCCGGCCAGCGCGTACTGCACCAGCGGGGTGGCGCCGGCCCGGGCCAGCGCGTTCAGGTCCGCGTCGGCGGCCGGCAGCGCGAACAGGCAGCGACCAGGCAGATCCAGCTTGAGCCGGTCCAGCCAGGAGCGGGCCGCGCCCTGGCCCTTGCCGGGCACGCGGCCGTTCGCCGACTCCACCTGGTAGCCGGCGGCCATCGACTGCACGGTCTCGACCAGGTCCGGGTCCACGGCCAGGCAGATGGCCTGGGACAGCCCGGCCGGCGCCATCTCGTAGGCGCTGAGCAGCGCGTCCAGCCGGCCGCCCTGGGCCAGCTCGGCGGCCAGCACGTCGTCGCCGAGCACGGCGCTGCCGTCGGTGGCCGCGGTGACCAGCCGCGGCTGGTCGGACAGCGGCCACAGCATGGTGATCTTGGCCGGCGTCGCCGGCTTGGCCAGCGCGCCGCCGCCGGGCAGCGACAGCACCGGCAGCACGGTGGTGGCCTGGCCGACCTTGGCCAGCCCGCCGAAGTCCGGCACGCCGTTGACGTTGACCATCAGCGGGTACACGCCGGGATCGTTGATCTCCAGGCTGTTCGAGCTGACGCCGTGCAGCGTGACGTTGATGACGAAATCCGCGGCCTGACCAGGGGCCAGGGACGGCGCGACCGGTTGGAAGTCGCTGAACTTCACGCCGGTCGGCGACTTGGCCAGCACGGTGCGCAGGCCGTTCTCGTCCAGCTTGTCCCCGCGCTCCAGGCGCACCTCGGCCTTGGACACCCGCCTGTCGCCGACGTTGGTCAGCCGGCCGTGCACGGTGAGGGTGTCCTGCTGGCCCGAGGTGACCGGCTCGGGTGTCACCTGGACGATGTCGACCTTGATGCGATTCTGCTGGTCGGACTCCTGAGCGGTGGCGTTCGACGGGGCGAGCGTCAGCACCGCGATGCCGGCGGCCGCGAACACGGCCAGCACCCTTTTCATGACCCTGCCTCGCTAGCGCTCGGCAGGCCCATGCAGCGATTCCCTGTGCTCAATGGTGAGCTCGCAAGCTCGCTCACGCCGACTCCGCCCCGGAACGCTCGCTGGAGGCTGACCCGTCGGAGAGCAGGTCGAGCGCCAGCCGCACCAGGCGGCGCTCGTCGGCGTAGGCGAGCAGATCGTCCAGCTCGCCCAGCGGCACCCATGCCACCTCGGTGACCTCCACGTCCTCGTCGGAAAGTTCTCCGCCCACCGCTTCGAGCAGGAAGTGGTGGACCGTCTTGTGCACCCGGCGGTCCTCGGCCACGAACCAGTAGTCGATCGTGCCGAGGGTGCGCAGGACCTTGCTGTCGATGCCGGTCTCCTCGCTGACCTCCCGGACGGCGGTCTGCTCGGAGGTCTCACCGGCCTCGATGTGCCCCTTGGGCAGCGACCACAGCAGCCGGCCCCGTCGGTCCAGCCGGCCAATGATCGCAGCGGCCCCGTGCGCCTCGTCGAGGACCAGGCCGCCGGCCGAGGTCTCGTCGACGGTCCGCAGGCGTCGGCCCCGGCGCCGGTTGCGGCGCCCCGGCTTGGTTCCGCCGGAACGACCGGTCGACGGGGACATGCACGCGATGGTAGTGGGCAGTCCCGTGTGCTGGCCGTTGCAGGGCGATCGCGCTCCGACACCGGCGGCCGATACCGATACCCTGCCTTGTCGTGTCCGGTTCGAATTCACCCGCCCTGTCCGAAGCCGTGCGTGAGAACGCCGTGGTGGAGCTGCTGCGCGTCGCCCCGGTGGCCGAGGAGCTGGCCGCCCGCTTCGCCGCCGCCGGCCACCAGCTCTACCTGGTCGGGGGACCGGTCCGGGACGTGATGCTGGGCCGGCTGGGCAACGACCTGGACTTCACCACCGACGCCCGCCCGCAGCAGGTGTTGGCCCTGGTCCGGCCGTGGGCCGATGCGGTGTGGGAGACCGGCATCGCCTTCGGCACGGTCGGGCTGGCCAAGCACGGGCAGCAGCTGGAGATCACCACCTTCCGGGCCGACAGCTACGACCGGGTCACCCGCAATCCCGAGGTCACCTTCGGCGACTCCATCGAGGCCGACCTGCTGCGCCGCGACTTCACCGTGAACGCGATGGCGGTGGAGCTGAGCCGGCGGCGCTTCGTCGACCCGTACGGCGGCGTGCAGGCGCTGGCCGACAAGGTGCTGGACACGCCGGCCACGCCGCAGGAGTCCTTCGCCGACGACCCGCTGCGCATGCTGCGCGCGGCCCGGTTCGTCAGCCAGCTGGGTTTCCGGCCGGCGCCCCGCGTGGTCGAGGCGATGACCTCGATGGCCGACGAGATCACCCGGATCACCGCCGAGCGGGTGCAGGCCGAGCTGTCCAAGTTGCTCTGCGGCGCCCACCCCAAGCTGGGCATCGAGCTGCTGGTCGACACCGGCCTGGCCGCGCACGTGCTGCCCGAGCTGCCGGCGATGCGGCTGGAGATCGACGAGCACCACCAGCACAAGGACGTCTACCACCACTCGCTGGTGGTGCTGGACCAGGCGATCGCCCAGGAGGAGGACGGCCCCGACCTGATCCTGCGGCTGGCCGCGCTGCTGCACGACGTGGGCAAGCCGGCCACCCGGCGGTTCGAGGAGGGCGGCGGCGTCAGCTTCCACCACCACGAGGTGGTCGGCGCGAAGATGGTCCGCAAGCGGTTGCGGGAGCTGAAGTACAGCAAGGAGATCATCAACGACGTCTCCCAGCTGGTGTTCCTGCACCTGCGTTTCCACGGCTACGGCAAGGGCGAGTGGACCGACTCGGCGGTCCGCCGCTACGTCACCGACGCCGGTCCGCTGCTGAGCCGGCTGCACAAGCTGGTCCGGGCCGACTGCACCACCCGCAACCGGCGCAAGGCCCAGCACCTCCAGCGCACCTACGACGAGCTCGAGGAGCGCATCGCCCGCATCGCCGCCGAGGAGGACCTGGCCCGGGTGCGGCCGGACCTGGACGGCAACGAGATCATGCGGCTGCTGGGCGTGCCGCCGGGCCCGATCGTCGGCAAGGCCTGGAAGTTCCTCAAGGACCTGCGGCTGGACCGCGGCCCGCTGGAGCACGAGGACGCGGTGGCGGAGCTGCGGCAGTGGGCCCGGGACCAGGGCATCGACGTCCCGAGTTGATGTTTCATGTGAAACGTCAGCGCGGGCCGTTGGGATGCGCCCGCAGCACGAGGACGTAGCCGAGCAGGCCGACCACGTAGACCGCGGCGGTGCCGATCACCACGCCCGGCGACCGGCCGTCCATCGGCACGATGGTCGCGACCACGGCCACGCCGAGCACCATCGCCGCGTTGAACACCGTGTCGGAGACCGAGAACACCCGGCCCCGGGACTGGTCGGGCACGTCGCGCTGGATGGCCGCGTCCACGTTCAGCTTCACGGTCTGGCCGCAGAACGAGACCACGAACGCGGCTCCGAGCAGCGTCGGCACGGTCATCGGGAGGCCGAACCCGGCCAGGCCGACCGCGGCCGCGACCAGGGCGCCGGCGACCGCGCGGGGCCGGCCGAAGCGGCGGACCAGCCCTGGCGTCACCACGCCGGACAGGACCAGGCCGGCCGCGCCGGCGGCCACCGCCTCGGTCAGGCCGCCGGCGCCGGCCCGGAACATGCCGTGGCTGTGCATCGAGTACTTCATCAGCAGCACGATGACCAGCAGGGACGCGCCGTAGGCGATGCGGTGCGCGGTCAGCGCGATGAAGCCGGCGGCCACGCTCGGCGCGCGCAGCGCCGCCCGGCCGCCGTCGACCATGCCCTTGGCCACCGCGACGAACGCCGCGCGGGGCTCGTTCACCTCGTCCGGGCCGAGCACGCCGGCGGCGAACTGGGCCGCGAACAGGGCCGAGACCAGGGCCCCGACGATCGCCACCGAGGTCACCTGGGCCGAGCCGACGTTGCCCGAGCCGAGCACGTCGCGCAGCCCGAACGCGGTCGCGCCGCCGATCGCCGCGGCCGCCGAGGCCAGCGTGGCCACCATCGAGTTGCCGGTGACCAGGTCCCTCGGCTCCACCACGTGCGGCAGCGACGCCGACAGGCCGGCCCCGATGAACCGGCTCGCGCCCATCACCAGCAGCGCGGCGGCGTACAGCGGGCCGTTGCTCAGACCGAAGCCGTCGGCCACCGCGGTCAGCAGCACCAGCGCCACCCGGACGAAGTTGGCCACGATCAGCAGCCGCCGCCGGTCCCACCGGTCCAGCAGCGCGCCGGCGAACGGGCCGACCACCGAGTACGGGATGAGGATCACCGCGAAGCCGCCGGCGATGGCCAGCGGATCGGCCTGTCGTTCGGGGTTGAACAACACCGCGCCGGCCAGTCCGGCCTGGAACAGGCCGTCGGCCCACTGCGAGGCCAGGCGGCAGAACAGCAGCCGCCGGAACCCCGGAGCAGCCAGCATCCTGCGCACGGCGTGTCCGTCTGCGACCACGGCAGCAGACTACGTGCCCGGCATCGGCCCGGTCCCCCGTATCGCGCACCCGCTTAGTGGGATCATGACCGGGTGCGTCCCGACCGCGACGTCGAGCCCGGTTCACTGCTGGTGGCCTCGCCGAAACTGCTCGACTCGAACTTCCGCCGCACCGTGGTCTACATCATCGACCATCGGGGCGAGGGCACGCTGGGCGTGGTGCTGAACCGGCCGAGCGAGGTCGCCGTGCACGACGTGCTGCCGGCCTGGGGCCCCTACGTCAGCCGGCCGCAGGCCGTTTTCGTGGGCGGCCCGGTCGACCAGAAGACCGCGCTGTGCCTGGCCGCGCTCAACACCGGCGAGGACGTCGGCAGCACCGACGGGGTGATCGCGGTGCGCGGCCCGGTGGCCATGGTGGACCTGGACTCCGACCCGGAGTCGCTGGTCTCGAAGGTGCGCGGATTACGGGTGTTCGCCGGCTACGCCGGCTGGGACGTCAACCAGCTGGCCGGGGAGATCGAGCGCGGCGACTGGTTCGTGGTCGCCGGGCTGCCCGGTGACGTGCTCACGCCGCCGGGTGTCGACCTGTGGGGTCGGGTGCTGCGGCGGCAGGGCATGCCGCTGGCGTTGCAGGCCAGCCACCCGGGCGACGTGCTGCGGAACTGACCGTCAGCGCTTGACCAGGCTGCAACCGCCGCAGGCGCACCCGGCGCAGCCGGCCGGCAGCGCCGGCTCGGGCTCCGGCATGGCCTCGGCCGCCTTGGTGCCGGTGGCCGCGCCGGCGATCACGATCGCCAGCATGCCGACGATGCCGACCCCCAGCGGCACGATCGAGTCGCGCATGGCCAGCGAGGTGACCGCGCCGACCAGGCCGACCAGGCCGGCGACCGCGGTCGGCAGCCCGGCGACCTTGTTGGCCAGGGTGAACGCCTCGTCGCTGCGCATGGCCGCTTCGGTGCGTACGCCGAAGAACCGGTTGCGGCGCAGCGTGCCGCGCAGGCCGAGCCCGCCGATCACGCCGAAGGACACGCCGACGAGCAGGACAACCACCGATACCGTCGTGACTGCGAGGTTCACACTGTGGAGGGTAGGCGTTATCCGATGTCCACCAGGACTTCACCCCGGTCGTATGTGCTGCACGCCATGTTCAGACGCAGCCTGACCATCGCCACCGTGACGCTGCTGGCGACCGGACTGACCGCCGGCGCCGCCGCCGCGAGCCCGTCCCGCGCACGCCTGCTCGGCGAGCAGATCGTGCCGTTCAACCTGCCGTTCCAGGGCACCACCGTCGGCGGCCTGTCCTCCATCGACCGCGACCCCCGCACCGGGCAGTACGTGCTGATCAGCGACGACAGATCGGCGATCAACCCGGCCCGGTTCTACACCGCCGAGATCGACGTGGATGCCGACGGCGTGCACTCCGTGCAGTTCACCGGCACCCACCCGTTCCTGCGGCCGGACGGCAAGACGTACCCGACGATCAAGGAATGGACCGCGACCCCGTGCACGGCCTCGCGGCAGGTGTGCGACCGGGACGGCACCGTCGATCCCGAGGAGCTGCGGGTCGACCCCTGGACCGGGAACGTCACCTGGAGCCAGGAGGGCGAGCGGATCCTGACCCCGCAGACCACCCTGCTCGATCCGTCGATCCGCCAGGCCCGCCCCGACGGCGGCTACGTCGGCCAGCTGCCGCTGCCGGCCGACGAGCGGATGAGCGCCGACAACGTCGGCCCGCGGCAGAACCAGACGCTGGAGGGCATCACCTACGCCGCCGCCGGCACGCTGCTGGTCAGCGAGGTGGAGGACCCGCTGCTCCAGGACGGCCCGGACCCGACGGCGACGGCCGGGGCGCTGACCCGGATCACCGTGCAGAGCCGGTTCGGCCCGGTGCTGGCCCAGTACGCGTACCCGATCGACCCGCTGTTCGCGCCCTCCCCCAGCGCCAACGACACCAACGGCGTGTCCAGCATGGTGGCCGACGACCCGATCGACCCGACCCGCTACCTGATGGTGGAGCGGGCCTTCGTCACCGGCGTCGGCAACAAGGTCCGGGTCTACGAGATCGACACCAAGGGCGCGACCAACGTCAGGGACGTGGCCTCCCTGGCCGGCGAGAAGATCAAGCCGGTGAGCAAGAAGCTGCTGGTCGACCTGGACACCCTGGGCCTGCCCAAGGTGGACAACATCGAGGGGATCACCTGGGGCCCGACGCTGCCCTCCGGGGAGCGGACGCTGCTGCTGGTCAGCGACAACAACTTCAACTCCGGCCAGATCACCCAGGTGATCGCCCTCGCGGTGCGCTAGGCCCCGGCCACCGACACGACGCCGTCCACAACGCCGATGTAGGCGTGGTCCACGGACAGCGTCGGGGACGCGAAGTGCGGTGCGGGGCCGATCTGGAGCTGGCCCCGCACCGCCCCGGTCCGCAGGTCCAGGGCGTAGAGCACGCCGCCGTCGACATCGACCACCCAGGCCGCGTCGGCGCCGATGGTCGGCGAGCCGGCCGCCGGGACGGGTGAGCTCCACATCGGCGTCAGCTGGCCGCCGTTGTCGAAGCTCATCGCCTTCGGACCGGCCTGGCACGGGATCACCACGACGTTGCCCTGCACGGCCGGCGATCCCAGCGACGGGCAGGTCTCCAGCTGCGCGGACGAGTGCGACAGGTCGGTCCGGTCCAGCACGTAGCTGATGCCGCGCTTGCCCGTCACCAGCACGTGCGACCCCAGCGACACCGGGTTGGAGGAGCCGAGATCCAGGTCCTGGGCGTTGTCGTCGGCCCAGGTGGTCGGCGTGAAGATGTCCACCCGGTTCAACGTGTCCGTGGTCAGCGCCACCACCGAGTCGCTGTCGTCGTACTGGCCGTTGGTGGCCTGGCCGTTGCCCACCGCGTACAGCAGGCGCGGGCCGTCCAGCACCGCGCCGCCCGGGGCCCAGATGCCGGCCTGTCGCCGGGTCGGCACCACGTAGCTGTGCGGGTTGGTGCCGTCGGTGCGTACGGACAGGACCGTGCCCCGGTAGTTGCCGCAGTCGCCGAACAGGCCGCCGTAGGCGATGAAGACCTTGTTGTCGACGATCGTCAGCGCGGCCCGCTGCTGGTGCGCGATCGCGTCGCCCCGCGGCGGATCCACCATGGTCTGCACCTCGACCGTGCCGGTGTCCACGTTCATGCCGATCAGCGTGTGGCTGCCGCCCGCGGTCTCGGCCACCGCGAACAGCCGGTTGGTGAACCGGTCGTAGGCCATCGTGCTGGTGATGCCCAGCGGGTCGATGTCGCCGCAGGCCAGGCCTTTCCGCGGCTGGGGCGTGCCCAGGTGGGTCTGCCAGCGGACCTTGCCGGTGGCCGGGTCCAGGGCGTAGACCGTGTCGTTCTCGGTGGCGGCCAGGATCCGGTCGCCGACAACCAGGGGCTGGCCGTAGACCGCGCCGTCCAGCTTGGCGTGCCAGGCCAGCGACAGCGTGCCCAGCGGGGCCAGATCGGGCTTCGCCCCGGTCCGCTGGTTGTCGAGGTGGTAGGTGGGCCAATCGCCGGCCGACACCGGGGCCAACACGGTCGTCGTGGTGGTCGGGGCAGGGGGTGGCGGAGGCGTCGCGGTACAGCCCGCGACCAGCAGAACCAGGCCGATCCAAACCCAGCGCATGACCTACAGAGTGTGCGCTAAACTGCACGTCATGAGCACGGTCCGCCTGCTCCTTATTTAGCCGCGTTGGCCCCCTGAAGAAGCGGCCGGCGCGGCAGCCCTCCATGCCCTGTTTGGGCTGGAGGGTTTTGTCATGTCAGGGGCAGGTATGACGAGAGGGACTTCGATGACCGAGCAGACCGCCGAGGCGGCGCCGGCCCACCGCTACACCGCGACGCTGGCCGGCGAGTTCGAGCGACGCTGGCAGCAGCACTGGGAGGAGCACGGCACCTTCCACGCGCCCAACCCGGTCGGGGAACTGAGCTCCGACGCCCCGCTGCCCGCCGACAAGATGTTCGTGCAGGACATGTTCCCGTACCCGTCGGGCGCGGGCCTGCACGTCGGCCACCCCCTGGGCTTCATCGGCACCGACGTGTTCGCCCGGTTCCACCGGATGAACGGCCGCAACGTGCTGCACACCATGGGCTTCGACGCGTTCGGCCTGCCGGCCGAGCAGTACGCCGTGCAGACCGGGCAGCACCCGCGCAAGACCACCGAGGACAACATCGCCACCTACCTGCGGCAGATCCGCCGGGTGGGGCTGGGCCACGACGAGCGCCGCCGGATCTCCACCATCGACCCCGGCTACTACCGCTGGACGCAGTGGATCTTCCTGCGCATCTACAACTCCTGGTACGACGAGCAGGCCGGCAAGGCGCGCCCGATCGCCGAGCTGGAGGCCGAGTACGCCAAGGACCCGTCCTGGGCATCGCTGTCCCCGGCCGAGCGCCGCGCGAAGATCGACTCCAAGCGGCTGGCCTACCTGTCCGAGGCCCCGGTGAACTGGTGCCCGGGCCTGGGCACGGTGCTGTCCAACGAGGAGGTCACCGCCGACGGCCGCAGCGAGCGCGGCAACTTCCCGGTGTTCCGGCGCAACCTGCGCCAGTGGATGATGCGCATTACCGCGTACTCCGACCGCCTGGTCGACGACCTGGAGCGGCTGGACTGGCCGGAGAAGGTCAAGTCCATGCAGCGCAACTGGATCGGCCGCTCCTACGGCGCCCGGGTGCGCTTCGCCGCCGGCGACGAGTCGATCGAGGTCTTCACCACCCGGCCCGACACCCTGTTCGGCGCCACCTACCTGGTGCTGGCCCCCGAGCACCCGCTGGTCGACTCGCTGGCCGCCGACGCGTGGCCGTCCGATGTGGACAGTCGCTGGACCGGTGGCGCGGCCACGCCGGCGCAAGCCGTTGCGGCGTACCGGCTGGCGGCCTCCCGCAAGTCCGAACTGGACCGCCAGGAGAACAAGGACAAGACCGGTGTGTTCACCGGCGCGTACGCGGTCAACCCGGTCAACGGGGCCAGCATCCCGGTGTTCGTCGCCGACTACGTGCTGATGGGCTACGGCACCGGCGCGATCATGGCCGTGCCCGGCCAGGACACCCGCGACTGGGACTTCGCCGAGGTGTTCGGGCTGCCGATCATCCGGACCGTGCAGCCGACCGAAGGCTTCGAGGGCAAGGCCTTCACCGGCGAAGGCCCGGCGATCAATTCGGGGTTCCTGGACGGCATGGACGTCGTCGAGGCCAAGAAGGCCATCACCGAGTGGCTGACCGAGCAGGGCTCGGGCGAGGGCACCGTGCAGTACAAGCTGCGCGACTGGCTGTTCTCCCGGCAGCGCTACTGGGGCGAGCCGTTCCCGATCGTCTACGACGAGGACGGCGTCGCCCACGACATCCCCGTCGACCAGCTGCCGGTCGAGCTGCCCGAGGTGGACGACTACTCGCCGCGGACCTTCGACCCGAACGACCCGAACACCGAGCCCTCGCCGCCGCTGTCCCGGGCCACCGACTGGATCAACGTCGAGCTGGACCTGGGCGACGGCCCGAAGATGTACCGCCGCGACGCCAACACCATGCCCAACTGGGCCGGCTCCTGCTGGTACCAGCTGCGCTACGTGGACCCGGACAACACCGAGCGCTTCGTCGACGCCGAGAACGAGAGGTACTGGCTGGGCCCGCGCCCGCAGATCCACGGCCCGGCCGACCCGGGCGGCGTCGACCTGTACATCGGCGGCGTCGAGCACGCCGTGCTGCACCTGCTGTACTCCCGGTTCTGGCAGAAGGTGCTGTTCGACCTGGGCGAGGTCAGCTCGGACGAGCCGTACCGGCGGCTGTTCAACCAGGGCTACATCCAGGCCTACGCCTACACCGACGCGCGCGGCGTGTACGTGCCGGCGAACGAGGTCGAGGAGCGGGACGGCAAGTACTTCTGGCAGGACCAGGAGGTCAACCGCGAGTACGGCAAGATGGGCAAGAGCCTGAAGAACGTCGTCACCCCGGACGAGATGTGCGAGACCTACGGGGCCGACACCTTCCGGCTGTACGAGATGTCCATGGGGCCGATGGACGTGTCCCGGCCGTGGGCCACCAAGGACGTCGTCGGCGCCCAACGCTTCCTGCAACGGCTGTGGCGCAACCTGGTCGACGAGGAGACCGGGCAGCTGCGGGTCACCGAGGCCGAGCCGGACGAGGCCACCCTGCGCGCGCTGCACAAGGCCATCGCCGGCGTGCGCGAGGACTACGCCGAGATGCGCTACAACACCGCCGGCGCGAAGCTGATCGAGCTGAACAACTTCCTGACCAAGGCCGGTTCCACGCCGCGGTCGGTGGCCGAGCCGCTGGTGCTGATGCTGGCGCCGCTGTGCCCGCACATCGCCGAGGAGCTGTGGCAGCGCCTGGGCCACGGCACGTCGCTGGCCCACGGGCCGTTCCCGGTGGCCGACGAGCGCTACCTGGCCGCCGACACCGTCGAGTACCCGATCCAGGTCAACGGCAAGGTCA
The DNA here is from genome assembly GCF_044547355.1 of Kutzneria sp. NPDC052558. NCBI lineage: Bacteria > Bacillati > Actinomycetota > Actinomycetes > Pseudonocardiales > Pseudonocardiaceae > Kutzneria > Kutzneria sp. NPDC052558. The sequence goes on along the minus strand of NZ_JBIUAG010000003.1, from coordinate 46,218 downwards.
AGGCCCGGGTCACCGTGCCCGCCGACGCCGACCAGGAGCAGGTCAAGGCGGTCGCGCTGGCCGACGACAAGGTGGCCGAGCTGCTGGGCGGCAAGGAGCCGCGCAAGGTCATCGTGGTGCCGGGCCGGCTGGTCAACATCGTGGCGTGACGTCACTGAGGGGTCCCTTCGCGGGGCCCCTCAGGAGGCGTTGGCCAGGCCGATGTCCTCGAACAGCTCGGTCAGCATGGTCTCGAACAGCGGCTCCGCGTTGGACACCGCGAAGGGGAAGCGCTCGAACACCTCCAGCGCCACCTGGCCGTAGAGGCGGACCCAGAACTGCAGCATGGTGTAGACCACGGACAGGTTGAGGGCCTCCTCGGGCAGCGCGATGCCCTCCTGCGCGATCTGGGACAGCAGGTGGGTCCGGAAGGCCACCAGGTCGGTGCGCAGGCCCTCGGGCACCTTCTCCTCGTCCGGCACCGCCAGCTTGTGGGTGGCCAGCAGCTTGCCGGCCATGTTGAGGAAGATCCGGCCGAACTGGTCCTTGGCCGGGCGCATCATCGTGCCGGTGGTCTCGTCGACCTCGCACTTGGCGGAGTCGTCGGGCGAGGCGAACACCAGGGTGAACTCCTGCGGGTGGGCCAGCGCCCAGCGGCGGAAGCCGCGGCAGGCCGCCAGCACGCCGCCGACCGCGTCGTGCTCGTCGATCTGGGTGAGATCGGCGGTCAGCTCGGCCGCCAGGTCGACGCAGATGTCGTCGATGACGCGGCGCAGCAGGTCCTCGCGCGAGTCGTAGTAGCGGTACAGCGCCGGCGCCGTGATGCCCAGCTCGCGGGCGATCGCGCGCAGCGTGACAGCCTCGCGGCCCTGCTCCACCAGTAGCCTGCGCGCCTGCTGGCGGATTTCCCGCTCGGTGTCGGCGCGCGGCCGATCACGTCGCGTGGTCTCCGTCATAGTTCACCCCATCGTGTTGTAAACACTGTTAACTTCCCCGTGTCGGAGAGCCTGTTAACGGTGTTTACAGGTGGTTGTCCTAGGGGAACGGTACAACGACGGAGGGGTTGATGTTCGCGTCCTGGGGAAGGGTGGCGTTCCGCCGCCGCTGGATCGTGATCATCGCGGTCCTGTTGCTGACCGTGATCGGCGGGGCGTGGGGAGCCGGCGTGAGCGACAAGCTCACCCAGGGCGGCTACGACGACCCCGGCAGCCAGGCCGCGCAGGTCGACAAGGTCATCGAGGACGCCATCGGCAAGCAGGGCGGCGACGTCGTCGTGCTCTACACCGCGCCCGCCAGCACGACCGTCGACGACCCCGCGCTGGCCGCCAAGATCAACGCCAAGCTGGCCGCGCTGCCGGCCGCCGATGTGAGCAAGGTCGTCTCCTACTGGAACACCCACGTGCCGGCGCTGGCCGACGCGAGCAAGACCCATGGGCTGGCCACCATCACCCTGGCCTCGGCCGACCAGACCAAGCAGAGCGAGCAGTACGCGGCCATCGCCGACAAGCTCGCGGTCGACGGCGTGCAGACCCAGATCGGCGGCCAGGCCCCGCTCCAGAAGACGATCACCGACAAGTCCATGACCGACGTCGAGTTCGCCGAGATCGTGTCGCTGCCGATCGTGCTCCTGCTGCTCGTGGTGATCTTCGGCAGCGTGGTCGCCGCGCTGATGCCGGTGCTGGTCGGCGGCCTGTCCATCCTCGGCGCGCTGGGCGTGCTGCGGCTGATCTCGCTCGGCCTGGACGTGAACACCTTCGCCGTCAATGTGGCCTCGCTGCTGGGACTCGGGTTGGCCATCGACTACGGCCTGTTCACCGTCGGCCGGTTCCGCGAGGAGCTCGCCGCCGGGCGCGACACCGCCGACGCCGTACGCCGCACTGTCGCCACCGCCGGCCGGACTGTCGCCTTCTCGGCCACGCTGCTCGTGATCGCCCTGGCTGGGCTCATGGTCTTCCCGCTCGACTTCCTCAAGGCCGTCGCCTACGGCGGCATGTCCGCCGTGGCCATCGCCGCCATCGTGTCCCTGACCCTGCTGCCGGCGCTGCTGGCCGTGCTCGGTCCCCGTATCGACCGGCTGGCCGTGCCGTGGCGGCGGGGCAAGACCGCCAACCCCGAGCCACGGTGGCTCAACCGGGTCGCCGGCACCGTGATGAAGCGGCCCGCCCTGTTCGTCGTGCCCATCGTCGCCCTGCTGCTCGTGCTCGGCGGTCCGTTCCTCAACGTCCGCTTCGGCGCCGCCGACGAGAAGCAGCTGCCGCCCAGCGATCCCGGCCGGCAGGCCATCGAGGCCATCACCGCCGCGTTCCCCTCCACCGGCAACTCCGTGGCCTCCATCGTGCTGCGCGGCAAGGCCCTCGACCAGGCCGCCATCAGTCAGTTCGTCGCCGACGCCGGCAAGGTCGCCGCTGATGTGCATCCCGTCGGGGCCAAGGGCGACGTGTACGTGTTCAACGGCACCCTGCCCGGCGACCCCCTCAGTGACCAGGCCAAGGACGCCGTCGATTCGCTTCGGGCGCTGCCCCACCCCGCCGGCGCCGAGGTCCTCGTCGGCGGCTTCACCGCCAAGCTCGCCGACAGCACCCAGGCCATCTTCGACCGGCTGCCGTGGATGGCCCTCATCCTCGTCGGCGCCACCCTGCTGCTGATGTTCCTGGCCTTCGGCTCCATCCTGCTGCCGATCAAGGCCGTGGTGATGAGCGCCCTGAGCCTGTCCGCCACCTTCGGCGTGCTCACCTTCGTCTTCCAGGAGGGGCACGGCGCCGGCTGGCTCGACGTGACTCCCCAGCCCATGCAGGTCGGCGTCATGGTCCTCATCGGCGCCGTGGTGTTCGGGCTGTCCACCGACTACGAGACGTTCCTGCTCTCCCGCATGGTCGAGGCCCGCAACCGCAGCCTGTCCACCCAGGAGGCCGTCCGCACCGGCCTCGTCCGCACCGGCCGCATGATCAGCGCCGCCGCCCTGCTGCTCATCCTGGTCACCGGCGCCTTCGGCCTGTCCAGCATCGTCATCATGCGCTTCATCGGCGTCGGCATGATCGTGGCGCTCGTGCTGGACGCCACCGTCGTCCGCCTTCTGCTCGTGCCCGCCGTGCTGCGGCTGCTCGGCAACGCCGCCTGGTGGGCCCCCGGCCCCCTGCGCCGTCTCCAGGAACGCGTCGGCATCCAGGAGACCGACGAACCCGACGAGGACATCGAGCCGGCCCGCGAACCCGAGCTCGTGCACTGACCGACCTGCGCATTCTCGCCTTGTCCACAGGGGCGGAGTTGTCCACATCCCGATCTTCGCCCCGCTCGGCGGCGTGCCCGGCTCGGTAGGCTGGGCCTGGGACGCCACCCCAGGGAATCGGGTGGGGGTTGGTCGGGAATACGACCCTTGAATGAGAGGTTGGCCGTCAGGTGACGACTGAAGTGCTTGTGCACGTGCGGCCGGGGTGCCCGTTCTGCGACATGCTGCGCTCGAACCTCAAGCGGAGCGGCCTGAAGTACCGGGAGCTGGACATCTGGCAGGACCCGGATGCGGCGGCGGCGGTGCGGAAGGCGGCCAACGGGAACGAGACGGTGCCGACGGTGAACGTGGGCGGCACGTGGATGGTGAACCCGTCGATCCAGCAGGTGCTGGCGGCGGTCAAGGCGGAGGCGCCGGAGCTGTTGCCCCAGCAATAAGGCCCAGCAATAGGGCCCAGCAATAGGGCCCAGCAATAGGACCCAGCAATAGGACCCAGCGGTGAACGTCAGCCGGTGACGGCGATGACGGTGGCGGGATCGCGGTTGCTGGCCAGGTCGATGGTGGAGGTGACCTGGCCGGTGCCGCTGTCGACGACGGTGGCGGTGCGGCCGGTGGCCAGGTAGACGCTGTGGTCCCGAGGCGAGAAGGCGATGCCCCGGGTGGCCAGCACGAGCGTGGACAGGACCCTGCGGGTGGCGGTGTCCACAACGGACACGGTGCCGTCCTGGAGGTTGGAGACGTAGAGCCGCTCGCCGCCGACGGCCAGCTCGGAGGCGCCGACGCCGACGGGGATGTGGGCGACGACCTTGCTGGTCCGGTTGTCGATGACGGTGACGAAGCCGGTGGTGTCGGCCGACTTGCTGGTGTGGCTGACGTAGGTGGTGGCGCCGTCGGGACTGACGGCGACGTACTGCGGCAGCACGTCGACGGGCACGGTGTGGGCGACGCTGGCGTCCCGGGTGTCGATCACGCTGACGCTGGCGCCCTGGTTGTTGATCACGTAGAGCCGAGTGCCGTCGGGACTGACGGCGATGCCGGTGGGAGCGCTGCCGACCTGGATGACGGCGGCCAGGGAGTCGTTGGCGAGGTCGAAACCGAGCACGACTCCGTGGCCGTTGGCGGTGCCGGTCAGGTAGAGCCGCTGGCCGTCGGGGCGCACGACAGCCGAGTCAAGCTCGGCTTTGACGCGGATGCGCCGCAGGATCGAGGCGGTGGCCACGTCGACCACGGCGATGGAGCCGGACCAGCCGTTGACCACGAACACGGTCCGGCCGTCGGGGCTGACGGCGAGACCGGTGACGGGCGCGCCGGTGTCGACGACGTCGGTGACCGCGCCGGCGGCGACGTCGACGATGCGCAGTTCGCCGGCGTCACCGGCGACAAAAGCGTGCACGGCCGCGATGCTCGCCGCGGGCCGGATCACCAGGGGTTGCTCGGCCACCACCCCGGCGGCCAGCAGCGCCGTCGCGATTCCGGCCGCCACCAAAGCCCGCAGTCGCCGAGCGCCGACGTGACGCTGGCAGCGCGTGGTGGTCACAAGCCGCATGGGAGCATTTTGACCATGCCCCCGGCCACTCAAGCACCCGGGATGGGTGAACGTTTCCGCCCGGCCGGGAAAACGTAAGTGCCCTGGTGCCGGGTCGCTCGGGGGGCTACGCGACCGGCGCCAGGGCACCTTTCCGGCGGACGAATCAGCCGGTACATCTCTGTGTATCAGTCCGGCACCTGATTCGTTACACCTCGCGACTCATCCGTTATGACTCCTCCACGTGCGACCAGACGGGCGTATCGCGTGCCGGCCAGGAGCAGTAGCAGGCCGGCGGCCAGGAAGGCGATCACCCGGGCGATGCCGTCCAGGGTGGCCAGGTCGAACAGAATCAGCTTCACCACGGCCGCCCCGACCAGCACCAACCCGATCGAGCGCAGCACCGCGGAGCGGATTCCCCACAGCAGCAGGGCGATGGCGGCGACGGTCCACGAAACCGTGATCACGGTGTGTCCGAACAGGTATCCAGTCCGGTCGGGCGAGATGAGCAGCGCGGCCGACAGCACGGTGGCGGCGGCGCCGTAGAGCGTCACGACACCGGCGACGACCCAGGGCGCGGCGTTGCGGGCGGGCGCCGGGATGACCCGCATCCGGTACGCGACCAGCGGAATGGCGATGGCCACGGCGGTCATGAGCAGGGCGGTCAGCAGCACGCTGACGCTGGACTCCAGGCCCGGCCGGTAGACGAACATCGACGGCACCACCACGGTCAGCCCCCACAGCAGCCCGGCGGCGGCCGAGAGCAGGGCGGCCAGCAGCGCGGCCCGGTGCCGAACCAGGTCGGCGGCGAGGGCGAGCACCAAAGTTTCACCCAGCAGGGTGATCGCCTGGGTGGGGCCGGTCAGCGTGTGCGCGGTGGCGTCGACGATGGCGATGACGCCGATGACGGCGGCCGTCATGGTCAGCTGGGTGCTCAGCCAGCGGTCGCACACCGCGACACCGAGCATCAGCGCCGCCACGATCACCGCCATCCACGCGGCCTCGGGCCTGGTCAGCTCGGTGCCGGCGACCAGGGCGGTGAGCGGCGCGCCGGCCAGCAGGATCACCGGGGACGGGTCGTCGGAGCGTCCCCGCAGCGTCGCCACCACGGCGACGGCCACGCCGACGATCGTGGCCACCAGCGCCGCGCCGGCGGTCTGGTGCGGATCGCCGGACCGCATGACGAACACCGTGGCCGCGAAGCTGGCCAGCACCGGTGGCACGCCGGCGACCAGGACCAGGGACGGCCAGCTGCGCAGCAGCTGCACCGGCATCGCCGCGATCTGGAGCACGACCAGGAACGACACCAGCAGCGGCGTGAAGCCGCCGGTGAGGAACGGGTCGCAGACTGCGCAGCCGAGGATCACCCAGATCGCGATGAACTGAGCGTTCCAGCGCGCGGCCAGCAGCAGCCCGCCGCCCGCGACCAACAAGGCGACCAGCAGGCCGGCCCATTGCGGCATCAGGTCGTACAGCGAGGTCGCCGCGGCCACGTCGAGATAGAGCACGGCGATGCCGGTCGCGGCCAGGGCATAGGCGCCGCTGCGGCCGGCTGGGTTGCGGTGCGCCCACAGCCCGCCGGCGATCAGCGCCAGCCCGAGCCCGCCGCCGACGAGCACCCGTGGCTCCGGGCCGAGCCAGCCTCGCTGCACGGCCAGCACCATCAGCAGCACGATGCCGAGCAGCGTGACGGAGCCGCCGATCCAGGCCACGACCTTGCCGCCGGCGCCATCACGGCTGAGGCGCTCGGGGAGCGGAACGGGAGGACCGGGCTGCGGGATCGGGACCCAGCCGGGCGGCGCGATCATCGGCGGCAGCGGCTGTGGGTCTGCGGCGGGATAGGCCGGGAAGGCCGGAGCGGGCTGGGGCTGACCGGCGGGTGGCCCGGCGATCGGCATGGGCGGCTGGGCCGGGGCAGCATACGAAGGCTGCCCGGCCGTGCCTGGGGCTGGCGGTTGGCCGGTGATCGGGCCCGAAGGCTGGGGCGGGGCGATGGGTGCCGTGAGGGGCGGCTGGCCGGGGGCGGGCGCGGGCTGGGTGTGCTGCAACTCCTGGCTGACGACCTGGAGCCGCCGGCCGATGAAGTCCAGCTCGGCGGCCAGGCGGGCCAGCGGTTCAGACGTGGTCATGGCGTCAGGATGCGGTGTGACCTCGTCGAGGGGATCCGTAGCACTACTCACGTGGCAGGGTTGTGATGTGACTGTTGAGGTGGTGGTGATCGGGTCGGCCAACGCCGACGTGGTGGTGCAGGTCCAGCGGCGGCCGGGGCCGGGCGAGACGGTGCTGGGGTCGGACACGGTGCTGGCGGCCGGCGGCAAGGGCGCGAACGCGGCGGTGGCGGCGGCGTTGCAGGAGGGCCGGGTGGCGCTGCTGGGCGCCTTGGGCGAGGACCAGCACGGGGAGTTGCTGCGGGGCTCGATGAGCCGGGCGGGCGTCCACCTTGACCTGGTCCGGGCCACGGACCGCCCGACGGGGGCCGCCTACATCACGGTCACGCCGGACGGTGAGAACACGATCGTGGTGTCCCCCGGCGCGAACTCCGCGGTGGACGTCGAGCAGGTGGAGGCGGCCCGCCACACGATTGCCGAGGCCAAGGTGCTGCTGGCCTCGCTGGAGGTGCCGCTGGAGGCGGTGGAACGGGCGGTGGCGCTGGCCAGCGAGTCGGGCACCCGCCCGGTGCTGAACCTGTCGCCGGTGGCGAAGCTGTCGCCGCAAACGCTTGCGGCGCTGGATCCGCTGGTGGTCAACGAGCATGAGGCGCAGTGGCTGATGGACGGCGAGACCGACCTGGCCAAGCTGCTGGAGCTGGGCCCGAAGTCGGCGGTGGTGACCCTGGGCGGCAAGGGGGCGCTGGTGATCGAGCCGTCGGGGACAACGGAGGTGAGCTCGCCGAAGGTGGCGGCGGTGGACACGACCGGGGCCGGCGACGCCTTCGTGGGCGCGTTGGTCACGCGGCTGGCGGCCGGGGACGACCTGGCGGCGGCGGCGCGGTGGGCGGTACGGGTGGCGGCGGTGTCGGTGACCCGACCGGGGGCGCAGGCTTCCTACCCGACCCGTGGTGAAGTCGATTCAGTGAGGGGTATGGTCTAGACCATGTCGAGCGCGCGACTCAAGGGTGTCGGGGTGAGTGCGGGCCGGGCCTCCGGCCCGGTCGTGCGGGTCGCGGACCCGCTGCCGGAGCCGGCGGCGACCCCGGCCCCCGCCGATCCGGCGGCCGAAGCGGCCCGGATCCGGCCGGCGGCCGACGCGGTCGCGGCCCGGCTGACCGAGCGCGCCGACGCGGCGAGCGGCGAGGCCAAGGCGGTGCTGGAGACGACGGCGGCGATGGCCGCCGACCCGTCGCTGGCCAGCTCGGCCGAGAAGCTGGTGACGGCCAGGTCGCTGCCGGCGACCCGGGCCGTGTTCGAGGCGGCCGAGACCTTCGCCTCGGCGCTGGCGGCGGCCGGCGGCTACATGGCCGAGCGGGTCCGGGACATCCGGGACGTGCGCGACCGCATCGTCGCCGAGCTGCTGGGCGTCGAGCCGCCCGGCGTGCCCACGCTGACCGGCCCGACGGTGCTGGTCGCCCGCGACCTGGCGCCGGCCGACACCGCCGGGCTCGACCCGAGCAAGGTGCTGGCCCTTGTCACCGAGGAGGGCGGCCCGACCAGCCACACCGCCATCCTGGCCCGTTCGCTGGGCATCCCGGCCGTGGTCGCCACCACCGGCCTGCTGTCCCTGGGCGAGATCAAGGGCCTGATCGTGGACGGCGACACCGGCGTGGTCGAGGCGCCCGCCGGCCGCGTCGAGATCGTGGCCGCCTCCGCCGGCGCGCAGGCGCACTGGGACGGCGTCGGCATCACCCGCGACGGCAACCGGATCAAGGTCCTGGCCAACGTCGGCTCGGCCAATGACGCGACCACCGCGGCGGCCAACGGGGCCGAGGGCGTGGGCCTGTTCCGCACCGAGTTCTGCTACCTGTCGGCGACCGACGAGCCGTCCGTGGCCGACCAGACCGCGGCCTACAGCGCGGTGCTCAAGCCGTTCGCCGGCAAGCCGGTCACGGTCCGCACCCTGGACGCCGGCGCGGACAAGCCGCTGGCCTTCCTCGCTCCCGACCCGGAGCCCAACCCGGCGCTGGGCGTGCGCGGCCTGCGGGTCGCCTTCACCCGCACCGACGTGCTGGACCGGCAGCTGGAGGCGATCGCCGCGGCGGCCGCCGACACCGGCGCGCAGGTCCAGGTCATGGCCCCGATGGTGGCCACCGCCGAGGAGGCCAGCTGGTTCGCCAAGCGGGCCCGCGCCGCCGGCATCGCCAAGGTCGGCGTGATGATCGAGGTGCCGGCGGCGGCGCTGTCGGCCCGGGAGATCTTCGACGTGGTCGACTTCGTCAGCCTCGGCACCAACGACCTGGCCCAGTACACCTTCGCCGCCGATCGCCAGGTCGGCGCGGTGGCCACGCTCAACGACCCGTGGCAGCCGGCCCTGCTGCGGCTGATCGCCCTGGTCGGCAGGGCCGCCGGGGAGACCGGCAAGCCGGCGGGCGTGTGCGGCGAGGCCGCCGCCGACCCGCACCTGGCGGCGGTGCTCGTGGGCCTGGGCATGACCAGCCTGTCGATGAACGCCGGCGCGCTCAACCGAGTCGGCGCGAACCTGGCCGAGGTGCACTTCGACCAGTGCCAGCTGGCGGCCAAGGCCGCGCTGGCCGCCCACGACCCGGAGCACGCCCGGCTGGCCGCCCGCGCGGCCCTCACCGCACGCCGCCAGCACTGACAGCCGGGGCCCCGCGCCCACCGGCGCGGGGCCTCAGCCGTGGTCGAGGCCGTGCTCGATGGCGTAGCGGGCCAGCTCGACCCGGTTGTGCAGTTGGAGCTTGCGCAGCGTGGACTGCACGTGGTTCTCCACGGTCCGCGGCGAGATGTGCAGGCGGTCGGCGATCTGCTTGGACTTCAGGCCCTTGGCCACCAGCCGCAGCACCTCGGTCTCCCGGCCGGTCAGCTCCGGCGTGGGCGCGGGCCCAGCCGGCTCGGCGGCCATCCGCCGGTACTCGCCGAGCACCAGCCCGGCCAGCCCGGGAGTGAACACGGTCGCGCCCTCGGCGGTGCGGTTGACCGCGTCGACCAGCTCCTCGACGGACGCCGACTTGAGCAGGTAGCCGGACGCGCCGGCCTTCACCGCCTCCAGCACGTCGCTGTGCTCGCCGCTGGCCGACAGCACCAGCACCCGGGTCTCGGGCAGGGCGGCGACGATCTGCTGGGTCGCCTCGACCCCGGTCTGCTTGCCCAGATTGAGGTCCATCAGCACGACCGCGGGCCGCACGGTGCGGGCGATGCGCACGGCGGACGCCGCGTCGCTGGCCGTTGCGACCACCTGGAAGCCGCGTTCCTCCAGGTCACGGGCCACGCCGGCCCGCCACATCGGATGGTCGTCGACCACCATCACCGACACGCTCACGCTGCTCCCCCCGTCGGCACGTGCATCTCCCACTCGGTGCCCTCGCCCGGGGCCGTGGTCAGCTCCACGGTCCCACCCAGGTCGGCGATCCGTCCCCTGATCGACTGCGAGACGCCCAGATGTCCCTCGGCCTCGGCGACGGCCAGCCGGCCATCGGCGATGCCCACGCCGTCGTCGCGAATGCTCAGCACCACTTCGCCGCCGAGATCCTCCAGCAGCACCCAGGCCCGCGCCCCGGCCCCGGCATGTTTGTCCACATTGGACAGCGCCTCGCGGGCGGCCGCGGTCAGCTCGCCGGCGGTCACCTGCGGCACCAACACCGGGGTCGCCGGCGCGGCCACGGTGATCTCGGGCGTGGCCATCAGCTGCACCCACTGCCGCAGATCGGTGTCGCCGTCCACAGTGGACTCCAACGGCCCGGACGCGATCAGCGACCGCAGCGCGATCTCCTGCTGCCCGGCCAACTCGGCGATCTCGGCCGCCTCGCCGCCGACCTCCAGCCCGCGCTTGCGCACCCGGGCCAGCACCTGGAGCACGCCGTCGTGGATGGAGCGGGCCAGCCGCTCCCGCTCGGCCGTGGCCGCCTCGGTGCGCAGCGCCTGCCGCACCCGCGCGGCCGAGTTGCGGGTCGACTCCGAGGCCACGCCGACCACGAAGCTGACCCCGATCAGCAGCACGGTGTCCTCGGCCAGGTAGACGTTGAAGTAGCCGCGCGGCAGCACGTTGACCACGGCGGTGATGCCGCCGAACAGCAGCCCCCAGTACCGGCCGCCGTAGAGCGCGCCGCCCACCGGCGGCCCGCTGGACCACAGAGTGGTGATGATCTGGCCGTTGGCCTGGAGCTGGGCCGGCCCGACGATCGGCACCGAGCTCATCATCAGCAGGGTGTTCAGCACCAGGTCGGCGATCACCAGCTGGGGCCGCCGGCCCGCGGGCGTGAGGTAGGCGAAGGTGAGCACTCCCGTCCACACGGTCATCACGCCGATGACAATCCAGGCCGCCCACGGCGTGTTGTAGGTGTGCACGTTGATCCAGATGCTGCCCAGGGCGAATGCCCAGGTCACGATGCGTAGCACGATCAGCCCCCGCCAGAACGGCGTGGCCGGATCGTCGTCGGGCCTGATCCCCGGAATGGCTGGTCTGCGGCTCACCACGTGCTCCCTCCCCGCGGACATCCTGCCGTGACCGGGTGGTTCCCGGTATCCCTGACCGGTGGACTTATGCACACGTCACGGAGTGTGCGAGCCTGTCGGACGTCGGGTGGTGTTGTCGGGAAACGGACTTCCTCGTGCGCGACTGGTCGATGTGGACCCTGCCGAGGCCCGCGCTGGTCTACTGGCTCGCGGTGGACCTGGCGGCGCTGGCCGTCGGTGGCTACGTCCTGGCCGCGACCGACCCGCCGAGCCTGGCGGACCTCGGGCGGTTCGGCGCGATCGCCTGCACCGGCCTGGTGGTCATCGTGATCACCGCCGTGGCCACCCAGCTGTCCAACGAGACCCGGCGCAACCCGTGGGCGCTGCACATCTGCTACCTGTCGGCCGGCGTGCTGGTGCTGCCGCCGAACCTGGTGCTGCTGCTCCTGCTCGGCCCCGCCCTGTACGGCGTGCTCGGCGCCGGCCCGCAGGCCCACCGCTGGCTGTTCACCCTGGCCGCCACCACCCTGTCGGTGTTCGCCGCCCGTCTCACGGTCGGCTGGGAGCACCCGAGCTGGGATTTCGGCGTGCTGATGCTGGGCGGCGTGGTGCTGCTGATGACCAGGGCCGTGCTGGTGGCGGTCGGCCTGCGGCTGCGCGCCCCGGCGGCGGCCGCCGACGAGGTGTTCGGCGAGCCGATCGACGTCGTGCTGGGCATCGTGGCCGCGAGCACCGGCGGCCTGGTGGCGATCGCGGTGCTGACCGACCCGGTCCGCGCGCTGCTGGCCGGCCCGCCGATGTTCCTGCTGGAACGGGCCGCGCAGCTGCCGCAGTGGCGGCGCTCGGCCCAGCGTGACGCCAAGACCGGGCTGTCCAACGCAGTGCACTGGGATCTGCGGGCCCGCGACGAGTTGTCCAAGGCGTCCTCCCGGCGGCGGCCGGTGGCGATGCTGCTGCTGGACCTGGACCACTTCAAACGGGTCAACGACCGGGTCGGCCACCTGGCCGGGGACGCGGCGTTGGCCGCGGTGGCCCGTGAGCTGCGCGGCGCGGTCCGGCACGGGGACGTGGTCGGGCGGTTCGGCGGCGAGGAGTTCGTGGTGCTGCTGCCCGACACCGGCCCCGGCGTGGCCGAGTCGGTGGCCGAACGGGTCCGGCACGCCATCTCGGTGCTGCGGGTGGCGACCACCGCCGCCGACGGCCACGCCCACATGCTGACCGGGCTCACGGTCAGCATCGGAGTGTCCACTTCGGACCGTTACGGTTACGACGTCTCGGCGCTGCTGGTGGCGGCCGACTCGGCCCTGTTGTCGGCCAAGGGCTACGGCCGCAACGTCGTCGCCATGGCCTAGCCCTTGCCGTTGTGCCCGGGCTCGACCTTGGGCGGTCGGGTCGGGTCCACTTCGGACGGATCGACGCCCTGGTCGTGCAGCAGCGAGCGGATGCCGGAGTTGAGCACGGCCAGGATCGGCACCGACATCAGCGCGCCGGCGATGCCGCCGAAGGTGAAGCCGGCCGCGATCACCAGCACCACCGCCAGCGGGTGCAGCTGCACGGCCCGGCCCAGCAGCAGCGGCTGGAGGATGTGGCTCTCCAGCTGCATCACCGCGATCACGATGGCCAGCACGATCAGCGCCGACACGAAACCCTTGGCCACCAGGGCCACCAGCACGGCCACGGTGCCGGCGATCACCGCGCCGATGATCGGGATGAACGCGCCGAGGAACACCAGCGCGGCCAGCGGCACGGCCAGCGGCACGCCGACGATGCCGATGCCGATCCCGATGCCGACGGCGTCCACCACGGCCACCGCGGCGGTGGCCCGCACGTACCGGACCAGCGAGGCGAAGCCGCGGCGGCCGGCCACGTCCACCCGAGGGCGCACGTCGGCCGGGATGATCCGGACCATGAACGACCAGATGCCGCTGCCGTCGTGCAGGAAGAAGATCGTGGTGAACAGCACCAGCAGCACGCCGGTGAGCACCTCGGTCACCGTGGCGGCGGTGCTCAGGGCGCTGGTGGTGATGGTCAGCTGGTTGTCCTGGATCAGCTTGATGATCTGGTTGGGCAGGTCGAGCAGCTGCGAGTCGGGGATGCGCAGCGGCGGGCCCTCCAGCCACTGCTTGATCTGGGTGACCGAGCTGACCACCTGCTTCTGCAGGTCGGGCAGGCCGCCGATGAACGCGGTGATCACGCCGTAGAGCACGCCGCCGACCAGCGCGATGCCGCCGATCAGCACGATGGCGGTGGCCACCCCGCGCGGCACCTTCCAGCGCACCAGCTGGGCCACCGCCGGCGCGAGCAGCGCCGCGAGCAGCATCGCGATGGCGACCGGGATGATCACCACCGCCAGGTAGCCGACGACCCAGGAGATGAGCCAGACCGCGCCGGCGACGGCCAGCAGCCGCCAACTCAGCGCGGCGCTGACCCGCAGCACCTTGGGCACGGACTGGCTGACGTCCTCGGGACGGCCGGGCCGGGGCGAAGTCACACGATCACCTTATGGGCCCGGCCTCCCATCCGCACTGTTCACACCTTCAGGGGATCTTGTCGGGTGAGGGCTGCGCGGCCGTCGGGAAACTGACAATCTCTCGGCGTCGACATCGCCGCCATCACCGTGGCGATCTTGGATGTCGGCGTTTCCCCAGGCGAGCGGAAGAGGATCTTCATTTTGTCGACGGACGGGCACGTGATCACGGGAGGCAGCCGGCTACGCCGCGCGCTCACCCGTGCGCTGCTGACCGTCGGCGGCGCGGCCGGCCTGACGGCCGCCGCGTGGTGCCTCTCCGCCGCCACCGCGTCCGCGGGCACGCTCGGCGGCCACCTCGCGGTGGTCGACCAGGCCGGCCACGCGGTCGTGACGCAGGACCACTCGCCGGAACCCGCATCAGCGGACGACGGGGTGCACGAGATGGCCCGCGCGGTCGCGACCGCCAGCAAGCCGACCGTGAGCTCGCTCGTCGACGAGCACCAGCCCCTGGTGACCGAGGCGAATCTGCCCTCGGCCACCGATTTCGACCGCTTCGCCCACCAGGTCCAGGACGATTTCGTCCAGGTGGGGCGGCACGTGGCCGCCCCGGCCCCGTCCGCGCTGGTGGGAGACTCGGTCACCCTGGTGCGCCACGTTGTCCAGTTCCCGCTGGACAGCCTGCCGGTGCGGCTGCCGATCCCGATGATCGGCGAGCTCTCCGACGTGTTCACGACGACCGACGGCACGCGTCAGACCGTCTCGTCGGACGGGGTCTCCCCGGCCGGCGCGGCCGCTGGCGCCAGCTCCGCGGCCGTCGTCGACCCGTCCGCCGTCACCGCGCCCACTGTGCGGCACCAGCTGCCGCCGCACCGGAGCTCGGACCTGTCCGGCCCGAGGAACTCCACGCCGATGCCGGCCGCGCCCGCCCCGGCGCCGCTGGCCCCGTGCTGCTTCGGAACCGGTGGAGCCGGCGCTGCCGGCGTCCCCAACCCCGAGCAGCTTCCGTTCGGCACCATCCTCGGCGCCGCCGCGTACCGGTCCCTGGTGGCCACCTCGCAGTCGGTGTCGATGCTGACCGGCAAGCAAGCCGGCATCACGCCCGACTGATTTCTGCGCGCGGCTGGCGGTCGCAGGGCTCTGGCCCGCACCGTGTCACGGTCCGTGCGCATTCTCCTGCGCCGTTCCAGTCGCGCTGACGACCCGGGATGCACCCACCCCCCTCAGCTAGGTGCATCCCACTTCCCCCGGGTGGCCGTTGCCCCCGGTCACCCGTCAGCCCCGCAAGGGACTAACCCGAAGGAGAAGTAATGCAGACGTGGGCGAAGCGCGGACTTCAAGCCGCGCTCCTCACCGGTGGCTTCATCGCCGTCGGCACCGGCATCGCCAACGCCTCCGAGGCTCAGCCGGCGCACCCGCTGGGCGTCCCCGCCGCGGACCTGGTCGACGTCAACGTCAAGGTGCCGATCGCGGAGCAGAACAACCAGCTGGGCACCGTGCTGGGCAAGACCGACCTGCCCGGCATCAGCCACACCGTGAGCACCCGCGAGCTCACCGGCAAGCTGGCCCCGCACCCGCTGGCGACGCAGGCGAAGAACATCCCCGTCGCCGTGCCGGGCAACATCAGCCGCGGCAACACCATCCCGCTCGACGTGTGCGTGCCGATCGACATCTCCGGCAACGCCATCGGCGCCACCGGCGACGCGGCCACGGTCAACCACTCGAAGATCGGCTGCGAGGCCGAGTCGGTCACCACGACCACCGGCCACAAGGGCTCGATCGCCGGCAACATCATCGGCGTCGACCTGGGCCTGCCGGTCCAGCTGGACAACAACGCCATCGCCGCCGCCGGCAACGCGGCCGCCGCCGGCACCGCCGACGCGGCCACCGCGACCGGCACCACGCCGTTCATCAGCAACGGCGACAAGGGCACCCTGGCCGGCAACATCGTCGACGCCGCGCTGGGCGTCCCGGTCCAGCTGACCGGCAACGCCATCGGCGTCGGCGGCAACTCGGAGACCGCCTCCAAGGCCACCACCGACGTCGCCACCGGCGGCCTGCTGCAGAGCAGCGGCAACGGCGGCACGCTGGCCGGCAACCTGATCGGCGTGCCGCTGGGCCTGCCGGTCGAGGCCAACGGCAACGCCATCTCCTGGGTCGGCAACGCCGACGCCCGCAACCACAGCACGGGCGTGGTGCAGGCCGGCGACACCAACGAGGACGGCTTCTACGCCCTCACC
Organism: Kutzneria sp. NPDC052558; assembly: GCF_044547355.1. Classification (NCBI taxonomy): domain Bacteria; kingdom Bacillati; phylum Actinomycetota; class Actinomycetes; order Pseudonocardiales; family Pseudonocardiaceae; genus Kutzneria; species Kutzneria sp. NPDC052558. Next base: position 30,215 of record NZ_JBIUAG010000003.1, on the reverse strand, counting down.
TCGGGTGACCCGAGCACGCTGTCCGGCAACATCGCGCAGGCCCCGATCGTCAGCAAGGTGCTGCTGGCCGGGAACGCCGTCTCCTGGATCGGCAACGCCAACGCGCTCGGCGTGACCGAGAACGAGCTGGTCTCCGGCGGCAAGGCCGGCACCACCGGTGTGAAGTCGACCGGCTCCGGCAACATCGTCGACCCCGAGGTCGCGCTGCCCGTCGAGGTCTTCGGCGACGGCGTCACCTGGATCGGCACCGCGCAGGCGGCCGACCTGAACACGGTCTCGGCCATCACCGGCGGCAACACCTACACCGACGGCGACAAGTCCACCCTGGGCGGCAACCTGGTGCCGGTGCCGGTGGCCGGCGCGGTCGACGTGTTCGGCTCGGCCGTGTCCTGGATCGGCAACGCCAGCGGCACCGCGGGCAACGACTCCACGGTCGGCGCGGGCGGCTACAACGGCACGCTGGGCAACAGCGCGGTCGGCGGCGGCAACATCGCCTCCGTCCCGGTGGCGCTGCCGGCCGAGGTCTTCGGCGCGGGCGCCTCGCTGACCGGCAACGCGGACGGCCTGACCAAGGAGGTCAAGCAGGTCACCGCGGGCGACAAGACCAACACCAACGACGACCGCGGCACGGTCAGCAGCAACGCCGCCTCGGTTCCGGTCACCCTGCCGGTGCAGGTCTTCGGTGACGCGGCCGGCCTGGTCGCCAACGTCACCGGCGCCGCCAAGTCGCAGACCACCGCCACCGCCGGGCACGACGTGCAGGCCAACGGCGACAAGGGCAGCGTCTCCGGCAACGCCGCGCAGGTCCCGGTCTCGCTGCCCACGCAGCTGTTCGGCGACACCGCCACCCTGGTCGGCAACGGCGACGCCATCGCCGAGAACCTGACCAGCTCGACCGCCGGCGGCGACGTCGACGCGTCCGGCAAGGGCGGCTCCATCACCGGCAACATCGCCGACGTGCCGGTGGCCGGCGCCATCCAGGGCTTCGGCGCGGCCATCGCCGGCGCCGGCGTGGACAACGCCACCGCGCAGAACCTGACCAGCTCGATGGCCGGTGGCACCGACATCACCGGCGGCCAGGGCGGCTCGGTGGCCGGCAACATCGCGCAGGTGCCGCTGGCCCCGGTCGTGGGCGTGCTCGGTGACACCGTCACCGCCGCCGGCGTGGGCAACTCGGCCGCCGACAACAAGGTGTTCGACACCGCCGGCAAGGACGTCGTCACCAGCGGCACCGCCGCGGCGATCTCCGGCAACGTGGCCAAGGTGCCCGCCGCCGCGACCGCCCAGGTGCTCGGCGACGCGGTGACCCTCGGCGGCATCGCCAACGCCCTCGCGGAGAGCTACACCGACCCGTCGGCCGGTGGCGACACCACCACCTCCGGCAAGCTGGGCTCGGTCGCCGGCAACGTCGCGCAGGTGCCGGCCGCGGCCAACGCGCAGGTGCTGGCCGACTCGGTCGGCGCGCTGGGCAACGCCGCCAACGACACCAAGGCGTGGACCGGCAACTTCGCCGGCGGCACCACCCACACCACCGGCATGTTCGGCGCCATCTCGGGCAACCTGGCCCAGGTCCCGGCCGTGGCCAACGCCGAGGTGCTGGACGACGCCGTGGGCGCGGGCGGCCTGGCCTTCGCCAAGAACGCCACCTCGGTGGTCAACACCGCCGGCGGCGACTCGGTCACCTCGGGCGTGCTGGGCTCGGTGGCCGGCAACCTGGCCTCGGTGCCCGTCGTCGCCGACGCGCAGGTCACCAAGGACGCCGTGTCCGCGGCCGGCCAGGCCTTCGAGGCCGGCACCAACAAGGCGGTCGACCTGGCCGGTGGCGATGTCGCCACCAACGGCACGGCCGGCTCCATCTCCGGCGACCTGCTGAGCGTCCCGGTGGGCGCGATCGCCGGTGTCATCACCGACGCCGTGACCGTGGGCGGCATCTCCGGCACCAAGGGCGCGGACGTGCTCGACGTGGCGTCGGGCGGCAGCCAGGCCACCGCCGGCGCCATGAAGACGCTGTCCGGGCTGAACGGGCACCTGCCCGTCGGCGCCCTGGTGCAGGTCTTCGACGTGCCGCTGGCCGTGTTCGGCACCGCGCTGGCCGCCGGCCAGAACGTGACCTCGGCCGTCGTGGGCGAGGAGCACCCGGCGCTGGACCTGCCGATCACCAGCAAGGGTCTGATGGGCGCCCGTGAGCTCCCGTCGCTGCCGACCGCCGGCCTGCCGCTGGCCGGCCTGGGCGTGGACAGCATCATGGGCCTGACCAGCCTGCTGCCCGCGGGCGCGCTGCCGGGCCTGCCGGCCCAGGAGCGCGACCTGCCGGCTCTGTCGGGCACGCTGCCGACGGAGAACCTGGTTCCGGGCGCGCACCTGGCGCAGCTGCCGAACCTGCAGGGCCTGAAGGTGCAGCCGAACGTCGCCGGTGGCGAGCGTGACCTGCCGGGCATGGACCTGCTGGGCGGCCTGGGCTCGATGACCGAGGGCCTGCACCTCGGCTGAGTCTGAGTAGCTGACAGCAAGAACCCCCGGGCAGCCAGCCCGGGGGTTCTTGCTATGTGGTCCGCAGTCTCTTCTCCACGTGGGCGATCACCGTGTGCACCGGGGCGGAGCCGTCGCTGGTCGCCCAGCACACCCGGACCTTGGGATGCAGCCGCACCTTGCCCACCGCCACCGTCCGCTCGCACAGCTCCCGGACCCGGGCCGCGATCGGCTCGCCGGTGCCGCACGGATGCTCGGCGACCACCGCGAACTCGTCACCGCCGTAGCGGGCCACGGTGTGGTCGTCGCGCAGCCCCGAACGCAGCCGGCCGGCCAGCACGGTCAGCAGCCCGTCGCCAACGTCGAAGCCGTGCTCGGCGTTGACCTCGGCCAGCTTCCGCACGTCCACCAGCACGAACGTGCTCAGCGAACCGTTGGTCCGGGACCGGGTCAGCGACTGCTCCAGCCGGTCCAGCAGCAGCGCGCGGCTGGGCAGCCCCGTCAGCGGATCGACCAGCCCCCGGCTGTGCGGCACGTCGGTGTGCACCGGTTGCAGCACGGTCAGCACGCTCGGCCGGCCCCGATGGCTGACGGCGTGGAAGTCGGCCCACAGCCGCGAGCCGGCGACGCCGTCCCGCACGATCACCATCGGCACCGCGAGCCGGCCGTTGCCCCGCAGCACCTGCGCGGTCAGTTCCGCCCCTTGGGGCAGCGGCGCGCCGGAGTCGTCGCACACCCGCCAGCCGACCGGGCGGCGGTTGCGGAGCAGATCGGCCCGGCTCAGCCCGAGCAGGTGCCCGGCCAGGCTGTTGGCCGCCAGCACCGCCCCATGTTCGTCTTGCAGCAGCACCCCAACGGGCAGCTCGGACACCAGCTCGTCCCAGACCGTCCCGATGGTGGCCGGTGCCGCCGTGTCCACGGCACTCATCGCCAGTTGCCACCTTCCTCAGCGGGGAGGCTTCGCGCTTCGAGCCTGCCCCCGAGACGCGGTGAATGACAAGGGGCCCGCTCCACCCGTACCGGTGATCTTTGCCGTGTTTCAGGTGATCAGGGACTCGAACAGGCCGGCCGACACGATCGGCACCCCGTACCGGCGGGCCGCGCGGGCCTTGGTGGACATGGTTTCCGGGTCGGCCGCGACCAGCAGCGCGGTCTGCCTCGTGACGTAGCCCGCATTGACCCGCAGGCCGGCCGCGAGTGCCCGTTCGACCAGCTCAGACCGGGGCAGGTCGGCCTGTCCGGTGAACACCACCAGGTCCCCGATGCGCAGTGAGGGAACCTCACCTGTCGGCGCCGGCGGCACGTAGCTGCCCCGCCGGTACTCGGCGACCTCGTCCGCCGGCAGCGTCGGCCAGGCCCAAGTCGACGCCGCGGCAAGCAGATCCGTCCACGGCTCCGGCCGCCCGGCCTGCGTCAGGTAGTGCGACAACAGTCCGGCCGCGGCGCGGGCGTCGTCCAATGCCGAGTGCGCGTCCCGCAACACGACGCCGGCCGCGTCGCAACTGGCCTTGAGCGACCGTCCACTGCGGTGCGGCAGGTACGCCGCGCCCAACGCCATCGTGCACAGGCCCAGCTCGGCCGACACCGGCGCCGGCAGCCCGAGCCGGTCGAACTCGGCGGCCAGGAACCGGGCGTCGAAGGCCAGGTTGTGCGCCACCATCACCCGCCCGGCCAGCCGCGCCGCCAGCGATCCCGCCACCTGCGCGAAGGACGGCGCCCGCCGCGCGTCCCCCGCCCCAATCCGGTGAATGTGCTGCGGCCCGAGATCGCGCCCGGGATTGACCACGGTGCACCACTCGTCGGTGATCACGCCGGTCCGGTCGACCCCCACCACGGCCACCTCGACCACCCGATCACGGCCGGCGGCCGCGAATCCCGTCGTCTCGACATCAACGACCGCATAGCCATCCGACACACGGAGAAGTTACAAGCTGTGCCACGATGGCTCGCGTGAGGTGGCTCGAAGCGTCCACGCCGTGGCTGATCGCGGTGATCGTGTGCTGGGTGGCGGCCGGGCTTGTCGAGTTCCTGCTGATCCGTCCGCGCGAGAGGGTCGCGTTGGAGGGCAAGGGTTGTCCCTACTGCGGCACGCCGTGGAACGGGCTGAAGGCGTGCGCCAACTGCGGGCGGGATCTGGTCCGGGAGCAGAACCACGTCGTCACCCGGGTGCTGTTCACCCTCGGCGCGCTGGCCACCGGGCCGGTGATCGGCATCCTGGTCGTGCACCTGCTCACCGGGAAGTGACTCAGGCCAGCCAGGTGCAGCTGCTCATCGAGTACGACCCGCAGCCGCCGCTGGGCGGCATCGACTGGGACGAGGTGCACATCGAGGCCCGCCGGCCGGTGGTCGACAAGTGGCTGGAGACGGGACTCGCCGATCACCCGAAGCTGCTGGCCGAGCTGCTGGGCTCGTAGTGTTGGGGCATGAGCAAATGGACCACGGCTGACCTGCCCGATCAGGCGGGCCGGGTCGCCGTGGTCACCGGGGCCAACACCGGGGTCGGCCTGGCCACCGCCAGGGCGCTGGCCCGGGCCGGCGCCACCGTGGTGCTGGCCTGCCGGGACCAGGACCGCGCCGACGCGGCGGCGGCCGCGGTCGGCGGCGAGCCGGTGCTGCTGGACCTGGGGTCGCTGGCCTCGGTGCGGGCCGGCGCGGAGCGCATCACCGCCGCGCACCCGCGGATCGACCTGCTGGTCAACAACGCCGGCGTGATGATGACGCCGCGGGGCCGCACCCTGGACGGGTTCGAACTCCAGATCGGCATCAACCACCTGGGCCACTTCGCCCTCACCGGCCTGCTGCTGCCGGCGATGCTGCCGGTGGACGGCTCGCGGATCGTCACCGTGTCCAGCAACGCCCACCGGACCGGCGAGATCAACTTCGACGATCTGAACTCCCGCGACCGCTACCGGCCGATCGCCGCCTACGCCCAGTCCAAGCTGGCCAACCTGCTGTTCGCCTTCGAACTCCAGCGCCGGCTGGCCGCCGCCAAGGCCCGGCCCATCTCGGTCGGCGTGCACCCCGGCTCGGCCCGCACCGACCTGGCCCGGGACAGCCCCCGGGTGGTGCGGTGGCTGCTGGGTTCGCCGCTGATGTCGTGGATGGTGCAGGACAGCGAGCAGGCGGCGCTGCCGACACTGCGCGCCGCCACCGATCCGGCCGTGCGTGGCGGCGACTTCTACGGGCCTGACGGCTGGAACGGCTTCAAGGGCCATCCCGTGCGCACCGCCTCCTCGCCCCGGTCGCTCGACGCGGTGGCGGCGCGCCGACTCTGGGAGAAGTCGGAGCGCCTGACCAGCGTCGTCTATCGGTTCACAGGTACGGGCGGGTGATCATCTCCAGGCCGTGCCCGGCCGGGTCGAGGAAGTACACGCCCCGGCCGCCGTGCTCGGTGTTGGTCTGGCCCGGCCGCTTGAAGAACGGATCGGCCGCGTAGGCCACGCCCTGGTCGACCAGGCGCTGGAAGGCCCGGTCGAACAGCTCGTCGTCGACGAGGAAGGCGTAGTGGTGCAGCTGGATCTCCGCCAGCGGCGGCTCGGCGAACTGGATGAGCACCCCGTCGCTCATCTGGATGTTGGTGAACGGTCCCCAGGACGGGGCCTCGGGCAGCTCGAACAGCTCCCGGTAGAACCGGGCGGTGGCCTCGCGGTCCTGGCACGGGATGATGGTGTGGTTGAACGTGACTGGCATACGGATGCTCGCTTTCGGTTGTGGTCCAACGGATCGGGGGTTGACGTCCCCGATCGGGAGGGCCACGCGAGCGCCCACTCAGCGATCCACCGGATCGCCCTTCCGTGAATGGCGCAAGGCCGGTCCGGTGCTCACGTCACCAGCTTATCCCGTGGTGGCAACCAGAATATCCTCGCCGGTGGACGGCCTGAACCCGTCGGCGCGGCCGGCGAAGTACCGGTCGGCGATGTCCGGCCCGGACACGTTCTCCACCTCGGCGAAGCCGGCTTCCCGGGCCGTGGCCAGCATTTCCGCCGGCCGGTAGAAGCTGACGAACGGCGTCTTCGACGACCGTGCGCCGTTGAACGACATCGCCCGCCCCGGCTGGTCCCGCGCGTCGATCAGGTCCGGCTCCAGCAGATAGGTCATCACCAGCGTGGTCCCGGGCGCGAGGGAGGCGACCTTGGCCAGCGTGGCCGCGTTCGCCGCCTTCGTCAGGTACATCGACACGCCGGTGGACGCCACGACGGCCGGCTTGGCCGGGTCGAAACCGGTGTCCACCAACCGTTGCAGCCAGTCGTCGCCGGCCTCGAAGTCCACCGGCACCAGGGTCGGGACCGGATGGCCGGTGTCGACCAGCCGCCGGCGCTTCCACGCCTGCGTCCGCGGCTGGTCGATCTCGAACACCTGCCGTTGCCCGGGGTTGCGCTGGGCGAACGTGTCCAGGCCGGCCCCGAGGATCACGTACTGCCGGGCCGGGTGGGCGGCGACCAGGTCCTCCACGAACCGGGCCCGGCCGATGATCGAACCCCGGAATCCGGCGGTGGCCCGGGGATCCATGTCCGCACGTTGACGCCAGCCGTCTTCCGGATCGGCCAGTTCGAGGCCGATCCGGTCGACGAAGACGTGCGGCTCCTGGTCCACGTCCACGTGCATGGCGCGCCACAGCGCCACCCGCACCGCGGTGCTGTCTGGCTCGGTCACTTGGCCGGCGCCTGTAGCGTCCAGGTCCGGCCGTCGGGGTCCCGGACGACCATTTCCCTGGTGCCGTAATGGGTGTCCTCGAACGGCGTGACGACCTCGACGCTCGGGTCGAGCCGGACCTTGCTCTCGTCGGCCACCTTGAGCACCAGTCGCGTGCTCGGCTCCTGCGTCGGCACCTCGGCCACGAACACCGGCGGCCCGTCGTCGGCCACCAGCTGCCCCGAGTTGTGGTCGGTCTCGAAGTCGAGCCGGAACCCCAGGTCCTGGAAGAACTTCGCCGTCCTGCCCCAGTTGTGGGTGGTCAGATAGACCGCCCCGATGCCGTCCGTGGTCATGCCGGTCCCTCCCCTTGCTCGTGCTGGCCGTGGGAGTCGAGGTAGGCCCGCAGCGCGTCGGCGACCAGCGCCGACAGCGACCGGCCCTCCTCCACCGCGTGATGCTTGACCTGCTTGATCAGGTCGAGCGGCAGGTACACGTTGAACTGCTTGACGTCCTCGCCCACATTAGGATGCTAGCATAGTAGCCATCACCAGGCCGAGCCCCCTCTCGTCGCCGGTGGTCCCACCGGCCATCTTGTTCATCGTGTAGGCGAAGGTCAGGCGGGCGTCCATGTCGATCAGCGCCAGCGAACCGCCCGAGCCGCCCCAGTAGATCGTGTGGGGATTGGGCATGATGCCGCCGTTCACGGCGAAGCCCAGACCCCAGCGGATCTTCGTGCCGAGCAGCAGGTCCGGCCCCTCGACCTGCACCTGGAGCGCCCGCCGGCAGCCCGCCTCGGACAGCAGCCGCTTGCCCTTGGCCTCGCCGCCGTTGGCCAGCAGGGCGTGGATCTCCGCCACCGACCGGGCGTTGCCGGTGCCGTTGCCGGCCGGGATCTCCGCGCCCCGCCAGGCCCTGGTCCTGGTGACGGTCGGGTCCACGTCGGGATTGGTGGCCGCGTTGAGCTGGATCTCGGTGCTGTGGTCGGGATCGAACGGCGAGACCACCGCCGGCGGGATCAGCTCCGCCACCCGGTGGTCCTGCGACGCCGGCAGCCCGATGTGGAAGTCCGCGTCCAGCGGCTCGGCGATCTCCTGCCGGAACACGGTGCCCAGCGAGAGCCCGGTGATCCGGCGAACCACCTCGCCGACCAGGTATCCCTGGGTCACCACGTGATAGCCGCCGGCGGTGCCCGGCTCCCAGAACGGCTCCTGCCGGGCCAGCAGGGAAGTGGCCTTCTCCCAGTCGTACAGGTCGTCCACGGTGATCGGCTCCCGCCAGCCCGACAGGCCCGACGAGTGGCTCATCACCTGCGCCACCGTCACCGATTCCTTGCCGGCCGCGGCGAACTCCGGCCAGTACCGCGCCACCGGCGCCTCGAACTCCAGCTCACCCCGGTCGGCCAGCAGCAGGGCCGTCAGCGCGGTCATCGTCTTGGTCACCGAGTAGACGTTGACGATCGTGTCCCGCTGCCACGGCCGGGTGCGGGCCGCGTCGGCGAACCCGCCCCACAGGTCCACCACCGTCTCGCCCTCGACCGTCACACAGACCGAGGCGCCCACTTCATCGTTGTCCTCGAACGCCTGACGCACCGCGGCAAAGCGGTTGTCGGCGAACCCCTCGCTTGTGGTCACACGGCAGTGTCCGGCCGGCCCGCCGCCGTGCTCCAACCATTTTCCGCCGACCCTACGGCCGACCGGTCGAGTCCCAGCTGACCGGAAGCCTGCGCACGCCGTAGATGTTCTGGTGGCCGGGCCGCAGCTCGACCGCGCCGGCCAGCCGCAGCGTCGGGAAGCGGCGGAACAGGGCCGGGAAGGCGACCCGCATCTCGACCCGGGCCAGCTGCTGGCCGAGGCACTGGTGGATGCCGTGCCCGAAAGTCAGGTGCCCCACGGCATCCCGGCTCAGATCGAGGCGGTCCGGGTCGGCGAACCGCTCGGGATCGCGGTTGGCGGCCAGGATCGAGAACGTCACCGACTCGCCGGCCCTGATCAGCTGCCCGCCGATCTCCACGTCCGCCAGCGCCGCCCGCACCCCGGTGTGGGTGATGGTCAGGTAGCGCAGCAGCTCCTCCACGGCCCGGTCCGGATCGGCCAGCAGCGCCTCGACCTGACCCGGATTCTCCAGCAGGGCAAAGGTTCCCAGCGCCAGCTGGTTGGCGGTGGTGTCCAGGCCGGCGCCCAGCAGGAACGCGCCGATGCCGGCCAGCTCCTCGTGCGTGAAGTCGTCGCCGGCGGCCAGGTCGCTGAGCAGGTCGTCGGTCGGCGCGGCCCGCTTGGCCGTGACCAGGTCGCCGATGTAGGCCATCACCGAGCCGTAGGCGGCGTACATGTCCTCGGGCGCGCCGTCGGGGTTGAAGATCGCCTCGATGAGCCGCTGGAAGGTCTCGCGCTCCTCGTACGGCACGCCCAGCAGCTCGCAGATCATCACCGCCGGCACGGGATAGGCGAAGGCCGGCACCAGATCCACCGTCGGGCCACGCTCGGCCATGGCGTCCAGGTGCTCGGCGGTGACCTGCTCGACCCGCTCGGTCAGCTGCCGCATCCGGCGCACGGTGAACTTGCCGATCAGCTGCTTGCGGAAGCGGGTGTGCTCGGGCGCGTCCATGCCGGTCATGTCGCCGGGCGGCGCCGGCGGCAGCGACTCCAGGTTCTCCATGCCGGGGAACGGGAAGTGGGCCAGCTCGTAGCGTGAGCTGAAGCGCTGGTCGGCCAGGATGGCGCGGGTCTCGGCGTAGCCGGTGGCCAGCCAGCCCTCGTGGCCGTCGGGATAGGTCATGCGCGCCAACGGGTTCTGCGCGCGGGTCGCGCCCAGCCGGGAGTGCGGGTCGAATGGGCAGCCGGTCTCGCGGGTGACCAGGGCATCGTTCAGGGACATCGCGGATTTCCTTTCACCGGGCGTATTCGCGGTTGAACAGGCGCTTGGACCACAGGTAGCCGGTCAGGGCGATGCCGGCGCACCAGGCCAGCGCGATCCAGCCGTTGTCGCCGACCGGCCGGTCGGCGACCAGCCCGCGCATGGTCTCGATGATCGGCGTGAACGGCTGGTGCTCGGCGAACCAGCGCAGCCCGGCCGGCATCGAGTCGGTGGGCACGAAGCCGCTGCCCAGGAACGGCAGCAGCACCAGCGGCATGGGCAGGTTGCTGGCCGTCTCCACGCTCTTGGACACCTGGCCCAGCGCCACGGCCAGCCAGACCAGGGCGAACGTCACCGCCAGCAGGAAACCGGCCAGCAGCAGCCAGTTCCCGACGCCCGCGGCCGGCCGGAAGCCGACCAGCAGGGCCACCCCGATCACGATGACCAGGCTGATAACCGTCTGGATCACACTGCCGAGCACATGCCCGGTCAGCACCGAGACGCGGGCGATGTGCATGGTCCGGAACCGGGCGATCACCCCCTCGGTCATGTCCATGGCGATGGAGATCGCGGTCCCCTGCACGGCCGAGGTGATGGTCATCAGGATGATCGCCGGCGTGATGTAGTTGGCATACCCCGAACGGTCCCCGCCCATGCCCGCGCCGAGCGTGCCGCCGAGCACGTAGACGAACAGCAGCATGAACACGATCGGCATCCCGACCAGCATGAACGTCATCGACGGGTAGCGGAGCATGTGCTTGAGGTTGCGGCGCAACATGGTCGTGGAGTCGCGCAGCGGATGCGACCGCAGGTCCACGGTGGTCATCGGGCACTCACCTTGTCCGGCCCGGTCAGGGCCAGGAAGACGTCGTCGAGATCGGGGGTGTGCACGGACAGCTCCTCGACGTGGACCCGGCCGTCGAGCCGGTCGATGAGCGTCTTCAGCGAGCTCAGGCTGCCGTCGCTCGGCACCCGCAGCGCCAGGGCCTCGTTGTCCCGCACGGCCCCGACCAGCAGGCTCATCGCCGCGTCCAGGCCGCTCGGGTCGGCGAAGCGCAGCCGCACGTGCCCGCCGGGGATGCGGCGCTTGAGCTCCTCCGCGGTCCCCTCGGCCACCAGCCGCCCGTGGTCGAGCACGCCGATCCGGTCGGCCAGCTCGTCGGCCTCCTCCAGGTACTGCGTGGTCAGGAAGATCGTCACACCGCCGGCCACCAGGTCCCGCACGATCCGCCACATGTTCCGCCGGCTGCGCGGATCCAGGCCGGTGGTCGGCTCGTCGAGGAAGATCACCCGAGGGCTCCCGACCAGCGTCATGGCCAGGTCCAGCCGGCGGCGCATGCCCCCGGAGTACGTCGCCGCCGGCTTGCCGGCCGCCTCGACCAGGTCGAACACCGCCAGCAGCTCGGCCGCCCGCCGCCGGCCGTCCCGCCGGGGCAGGTGGTGCAGGTCGGCCATCAGCAGCAGGTTCTCCTCGCCGGTGAGCAGGTTGTCCACCGCCGAGAACTGACCGGTGACGCCGATGGCCGCCCGCACCGCGTCCGGCTCGCGGGCGATGTCGTGCCCGGCCACGCCGGCCACGCCGCCGTCGGCGTTGATCAGCGTGGACAGGATGCGGACCGTGGTGGTCTTGCCGGCACCGTTGGCGCCGAGCAGCGAGTAGACGGCGCCGGCCGGCACCTCCAGATCGAGGCCGTCGAGCACGACCTGATCGCCGTACGACTTGCGCAGGCCGGCGACGGTGATCGCGGACATGGCTCAGGCCCGGTGGATGGTGATGGAGCCGAACGCGGTGTGCCCCTGGACCTTCACGGTCTCGTCGGAGTCCTCCGGCCGGTCGGCGCTGGCCAGCTGGTTATGCACCTGGCCGAAGCCGGTGTTGACCTCCAGCCAGGCGGCGGTGCCGGCGGCGATGCCGATCTTCAGGTCGCCCATCGACGTGGAGAGCGTCGCCAGGCCCCGAGCCACCTCGCCGACCCGGACGCTGCCGTTGGCGGTCTTGGCGTCCACGCTCGCGCCGGCCCGCTCGACCGAGATGTCGCCGTTGGCCGAGCGCACCCGCACGTCGCCGGTGACCGCGCCGATCTCGGTCTCCCCGTTGGAGTTCTTCACCGTCAGCGTGCCGTCGACGTCGCCGATGCGGACCTTGCCGGAGCTGGTGCTGATCTCGGTGTTGCCGCCGGCCCGCTCCGCGCCGAGGTGGCCGGCCGAGGTGGTCAGCCGCAGCGCCCCGGCCCGCTCCACCTGGGCGTTGCCGGCCGAGGACTTGAACTCGACGTCGCCGAGCCGGCCGGTGGCGTACAGGTCGCCGACCGCGGTCTCGCCGTGCAGCCGCGAGCCGCTGGGCAGCTCGATGGACACCTCGACCGACCTGGTCTTGCGGGAGAAGTCGAACATCCGCGGCTTCGGCCCGACGATGGTGAGCACGCCGTTGGCGTAGTCGACGCGGACCTTGCCGGCCGCGTCCACATCGGACTCGTCGGACAGGGAGCTGGGCTGGACGTCGACGACGGTGTCGGCGCGGTCGCTCGCGGCGATCCGCACGCTGCCGACGCTCAGGTCGACGGTGACCGAAATCGGCTCGGGCGTGTCGAAAGTAGGCATGGCTGTCCCCTCGAAGTGTGTCGGTGAAGCGTCTCCGCAGGTCGGAGACGTGTGGGTGAAACGAGTTCTAGGTCAGCGGACCCAGCCGGTGAGGCTCTGCCGGTTGCGCGGCGTGCTGCCGCGGGCCGGCTCCGGACGCTGGTCGCGGTGCAGGCCGGCGGCGGCCGCGCGGACCAGCCAGGCGTTGACCGAGCGGCCCTCCTTGGCCGCCGCCTCCTCGATCTGCGCCTTCAGGGCCTCCGGCAGCCGCACGTTGATGCGGGAGCTGGGGCCGTCGTCGGAGATCGGCACGTTCCCCTCGGCCGTGCCGATCTCCGACGGCTCCTCCGTGGCGGCGTCCGGGGCCCGGTCGACGGGCGGCGTGGTCACCACGAACTGCGGGTCACGCCCGCGCAGCCGCAGCTCGACCGACCCCGGGGCCAGGTCCCGGGTGATCTCGTCGGTCGCGGCCGAGAGGGCGTCCAGCAGGGTCATCCGGATCGCCGACTCCAGCGGTCCGGTCAGGCGCTCGACCAGCGCACGCGACTCCTCGCCGCCGGCTTCGGCCAGCGTGGCGAACTCGCGGCCGAGGTGGTTCACATACGAGGTCAAGTCCATGGCACAACTATGACACACGAGTGGCACCATCGCAATGCCAACTTGGCTCAACTTGTGCCACGGGTGGCACCGGTTAGGTAAAAGTGCTGGTCGGAGGCGTGTGCCAGCTTGGCTCAGGTGGTGCCATCAGTGTTGGCCGATCCACGTCGCCGAGCTTCGACCTCGCCGCCGCCCGCCCGGCCCGAGCGAAACAACGGGCCTTTCGATGCGGCCCTAGGCCGACGTCGTAGGCGGCGATCAAGGCCTCGAGGGTCTGGTCCGCGTCGGCATGCCGGCCGATCACACTTGTCGCTGTCCCAACGCCAGCGCGGTGTCCAAGGTGTCCGGATCATGATCGCCCAGGGGCCGCCGGCACAGCGCGGCCACCTTGCGTAGCCCCGCCTCGGCCGCGAGCGGCTCAGTCGCCTGTCGCTGCTCGGCCGCGAGCGGCTCAGTCGCCTGTCGCTGCTCGGCCCGGCGCGCCCGTTCAGCCAGAATCTGCCCCCGGCGCAGCCGGCTGCGCAGGTGCAATGTCCACTCCACGCTGATCCCTCCCCAGCGCGGGAGGGTAGCCGATCACACTGCCTCGGTGATCCGGAAACGGGCCAGCTTCTCCTCGGTGCCCCACCGCTGGAAGCCGGCCTTCTCCAGTACCCGCACGGACGCCGGATTCGCCAGCTCCACGTCCGCGTACACGGTGTGGACCTCGGGCGCGGTCAACGCGAACTCCGCCAACGCCTTCGCCGCCTCGGTGGCGTAGCCCCGGCCCTGGCGCGACGGCACGATGCCGTAGCCGAGCTCCAGCTTGCCCTCGCCGGGCGGCCAGAACAGGCCGACCCCGCCCACCAGCAGCCCGCTGTCCCGCTCGACGATCCGCCGCTGGCCGTGCTCGTGGAGCCAGCCCGGCCGCTGCCCCAGCAGGCCGGCGATGACCCGATCGCCCTCCGACGGGTAGTCCTCGGCCCAGTCGCCCGCCCTGGCCCCGCCGACGACCGCCGCCGCCTCGTCCAGGGTCCACGTCCGCAGCACCAGCCGCTCGGTGATCAGCTCCATCCGCTCAGGATCGCGCGGCCCCGGCGACAGCGCCCGCGAATTACCGGGGTCGGCCCGACTGTCCGGCATCCTGCGCGTCCCTGTGGACCGGAACCGCCCTCGGTCCGGGGACACCGAACTCTCGCCTGGCCGCCGCGATCCGGTCCGCCCGCGACGGCGACGCCGCCGACTTCACCCTCGTCCAGGACAAGACCCTCAACCGGGGAGCCCCGGGTTTCAGCCCTGGGCCAGGTCGGCGAAGCGGCTGTAATGCAGCTGGTGGGCCACCGTGATCGTCGCCGTCGGGCCGGCACGGTGCTTGGCCAGGATCAGGTCCGCCTCGCCGGCGCGCGGGTCGTCCCGCTCCCAGGCGTCCGGCCGGTTGATCAGGATGACCGCGTCCGCGTCCTGCTCCAGCGAGCCGGACTCACGCAGGTCGGACAGCATCGGCCGCTTGTCGGTGCGCTGTTCGGGACCACGGTTGAGCTGACTGATCGCGATCACCGGCACCTCCAGCTCCTTGGCCATCAGCTTGAGGTGCCGGGAGAACTCCGAGACCTCCTGCTGCCGGGACTCGGTGCGCTTGCCCGAGGTCATCAGCTGGAGATAGTCCACCACAATCAGCCGCAGGTCGTTGCGCTGCTTGAGCCGCCGCGCCTTGGCCCGGATCTCCATCATGGTCAGGTTCGGCGAGTCGTCCACGAACAGCGGCGCCTCGCTGATCTCACTCATCCGCCGGGCCAGCCGCGTCCAGTCGTCGTCGGTCATCCGCCCGCCGCGCATGTCCCCCAGCCGGATCTTCGCCTCGGCCGACAACATGCGCATGACGATCTCGGTCTTGCTCATTTCCAGCGAGAAGATGCAGCTGGTCAACCCGTTGCGAATAGACGCCGACCGCGCGAAGTCCAGTCCCAGGGTCGAATTGTGGGTCGGGATCATCGCCCGACCGGCCAGGTACAGATGCGCCGGGTTGTCCACCTCGACGCAGCGCACCGGCACGCTCGCGATCGGCCGCACGTCCACGATGTGCCGGGAGCCGGTACGGGCCGTGCTCGTGGCCCGACGCCGCTCCTTGTGCACCAGCCGCTTGCGCTCCAGTCGGAAGACCTCGTCCTCGCTGCCGAAGGTGATCGTGTACGAGATCGATGATTCGGCGCTACGGCCGGCCACCGCCTTCGTGACCATCGAGCAGCGGTAGCCGAGGCTCGTGATGAGCTCCCGCGTGTCGTCGGCCAACCGCTTGTTGGTCACGGCGAACTGGACACTGCCGCCGGCGGTCACTGTGCCGTCGGTGTCGAGCAGGCCGGCGAGAAGGGATCGCCGCTGCGCCTGCGAGGCCCGGAGGTACTCGACGGGTATGTGCTTGTTGCCGAGGACACCGAGCGTGCGCAGGATCGCCTGCACGGTGCCGTGGTGATTGCGGCACTGCTGGCACTGCGCCAGCCCACAGGACGGGCCGCCGCAATCCGCACAGACCGGGGTGGACACGGCGGCGGACACGAACCTGGCCTTGCCTCCGCACGACCGCCCGCAGGTGCGGACCTGACTGGTCATCGGCTGGAAGACGTCTCCGCAGACGACACACTCTCGGGCCGGGATTCCCTCCCGGGCCGGGAGCCGAAGGCTGTGGCGGAGGTCGCCGCGAGGGATCACGTCGATGCCCTCGGCCTCGATGTGCCACGCGATTTCCGGGTCGGCGGTGGTGAACCGCGATGAGCCGGAATGCCCGTCGCCCAGCCATACGCCGAGTGTGTACGGCGGCAGCGGCAGGTCGCGCTCGGGCAGGTCGAGCGGCTCGGCGTTGGTCACCGAGTGGTTCAACCGGCCGTCGGCGGTGGCGCAGCGCAGCGTGGCGGCGATCTGTTCGGTGGTCCGGACCTCGGCGAAGGTGCGCTGGTTGCGGTACCGGTTGTAGCCGGTGGCCGCCTGCTGGGCCGAGCGGCGGGACGCCCTGGTCTCGGTCAACCACTGGTGCTGGGCGTCGGCGACGATCACGCTGCCGTCGGAGAACTCGACCTCATAGCACGGGCGGCCACGCATCACCTCGGTGGCCGCGACGACCAGGGTCGGCCGGCCGGACGCGTCGACCAGTTCGTCGCCGACCCGGACCTCGCCCATGGTGGTCCAGCCCGTCGGTGTGGGCAGCGGGGTGTCCAGCGCCAGCGCCTTCCCGACGCCGGGTCGGGCCGCGACGATGATCATCTGGCCGGGGTGCAGGCCGTTGGTGACGGCGTCGAGGTCGGTGAAGCCGGTGGGGATGCCCAGGGACTGGCCGCCGCGGGAGGCGATGGCGTCGATCTCGTCCATGGTCGGCTGGAGCATGTCCTCCAGCACCGAGTAGTCCTCGGAGGTGCGGCGCTCGGTCACCTCGTAGATGGCGGCCTGGGCGCGGTCGACGACCTCGTCGACGTCGGCCCCGTCGGCGCCGTTGTAGCCGAGCTGCACGATGCGGGTGCCGGCCTCGACCAGGCGGCGCAGCACGGCCTTCTCGGCGACGATCTCGGCGTAGTAGCTGGCGTTGGCCGCGGTGGGCACGGTGGCGATGAGGGTGTGCAGGTACGGCGCGCCGCCGACGCGCAGCAGCTCGCCGCGGCGTTCGAGCTCGGCGGCGACGGTGATGGGGTCGGCGGGCTCGCCCCGGCCGTAGAGGTCGAGCACGCAGTCGTACACGGCCTGGTGCGCGGGCCGGTAGAAGTCGTTGGGGCTGAGCACCTCGACCACGTCGGCGATGGCGTCCTTGCTCAGCAGCATGCCGCCCAGCACCGACTGCTCGGCGGCGAGATCCTGCGGCGGCTGCCGTTCGAACCCGGGCTCGCTCATGCCACGGTCGTCCACCAACGCCACCGCGAACTCCCCAAGTCGAAGGTTGTCGTGCTCGTTTGTACCGGGCACCCCTGACAGTTCCGGGCCCGCACGCTAGGTCCCCCGTCCGGAGCAGGCAAACCAGCCTGTGCACGCAGCTGTGGACAACTTGTGGACCGCCGGCCGGGCATGGGGCACAGGCCGTCGAGCGGCTGGGGACAAGTTGTGGACAACTATCCGGGGTGTGGGAAGAACCGCAGGTCAGGGGCTGTGGGTAAGGTGTGGAAAAACTCACCCCGGCCCGACCCGGCGTGTCGCGTTCGACCGGTTGTTCGGCGTGTCGCGGCGGTCGGCCGGGTGGCGACTGTCCACAGCCGTTCGGGTCGACGCTGCTGCAAACGAGCGAAAGCTCCGCCCGAGGCGACCCGGGCGGAGCTTTCGGCTGAATCAGGCGGTGGGCACGACCGAGAGGGTCAGCGCCACCGTCACGTCCGGGTGCAGCCGGACGTTGACCGTGTGCTTGCCGGTGGTCTTGATGTGACCGGCGGTGTCCACGGTCCGCTTGTCGAGCACCGGGCCGCCCGCGGACTTCACGGCGGCGACGATGTCGGCGGAGGTGACCGAGCCGAACAGCTTCTTCGCGTTGGCGGCGGCCTTCGCGGTCAGCGTGATCGGACCGAGGTTGTCGATCGCGCTCTTGATCTCCTTGGCGTGGTCCAGGTCGCGCACCCGGCGCGTCTCCTGGGCCCGACGGATCGTGGCCACCTGCTTCTGCGCGCCACGGGTCGCGAGGATCGCGAAGCCGCGGGGCAGCAGGTAGTTGCGGCCGTAGCCGTCCTTGACCTCGACCAGGTCGCCGGGGCCGCCGAGACCGCTGACATCGGTGGTGAGGATGAGCTTCATCGGTGCACTCCCCTTTCTCAGCGAGCGGTCGAGGTGTAGGGCAGCAGCGCCATCTCGCGCGAGTTCTTCACCGCGATGGCGATGTCCCGCTGGTGCTGCGAGCAGTTGCCGGTCACCCGACGCGCGCGGATCTTGCCGCGGTCGGAGATGTACTTGCGCAGCAGCGTGGTGTCCTTGTAGTCGATCAGGTTCGCGCTGGCCTTGTCCTTGCAGAAAACGCAAACCTTCTTCTTGGGCTTGCGCACAGGCGGCTTCGCCATGGGTCTTCTCCTGAAAAAAGCTCTACGTGAATGAGGTCTGCTGGGCCGCGGCTAGAACGGCGGCTCGTCGGCGAAACCACCGCCGGAGCTCGCCGGGGGCGCGGAGCCCCACGGGTCGTCGACCGGGGCGCTGTTGCCGCCCCCACCGCCGCCGAACCCTCCACCGCCGCCACCGCCACCGCCCGCGCGCTGGACCTTGTTGACCTTGGCGTTGGCGTACCGGAGCGACGGGCCGACCTCGTCGACCTCCAGCTCCACGACGGTGCGCTTCTCGCCTTCCTTGGTCTCGTAGGACCGCTGGCGCAGCCGGCCGGTGACGATCACGCGAGCGCCCCGGGTGAGGGACTCGGCGACGTTCTCGGCGGCCTGGCGCCAGATGTTGCAGCGCATGAACAGCGCGTCGCCGTCCTTCCACTCGCCGGTCTGCCGGTCCAACGTGCGCGGCGTGGCCGCGACGGTGAAGCTGGCGACAGCGGCGCCGGACGGGGTGAAGCGGAGCTCGGGATCGGCGGTCAGGTTCCCGACCACGGTGATCGTCGTCTCGCCCGCCATGGGATCAGCCCCTGGCGGCGTCGCGGCGCAGGACCTTGGTGCGCAGCACCGTGTCCTGGAGCGACAGCTGGCGGTCCAGCTCCTTGACGGCGGCCGGCTCGGCGTTCACGTCGAGCAGGGCGTAGATGCCCTCGGGCTGCTTCTTGATCTCGTACGAGAGCCGGCGACGGCCCCAGACGTCGACCTTCTCCACGTTGCCGCCGGACGTGCGGATCACGTTGAGAAAGGTGTCCAGGGTCGGGGCGACGGTGCGCTCGTCGAGACTGGGGTCCAGGATGACCATCACTTCGTAATGACGCATGAAGACCACTCACCTCCTGTGGACTCGGCGGCCACGGTCGTTCCGTGGCAGGAGGGCCTGTTGCGTCAGCAACCCGAAGAGGGTAACAGCCTGGGGCCGGTCGGCCGAAATCGCCTCAGCTGACGGTCACTCGGCGCAGCACCCAGGTGCGCACCAGGGCGGCGGTCACGCAGGCCAGCGCCAGCACGGCGATCAGCACCGGGGCGGCCACGCCGGAGCCCGTGCCGCTGCCGGGCAGGGCCTGGGCCCGGCCGGCGGTCTGCACGCCGTCGGCCTCGGAGCTGATGCCGCTGAGGGTGCCGACCTGCGGGGCGTAGCCGGAGACGTTGCCGCCGTAGAGCACGCCGGGCGAGGGGGCGAAGTCGCCGGGGACCGCGAACGGCAGGTTGGTGTACGAGAACAGCGGCACGCGGCCGTAGTCGTAGCTGTTGGTCCCGTTGAACTGGTAGAGCTGCACGCCGCCGTTGGGCAGGCCGCCGGAGGTGGGGAAGTTCGTGCCGCCGCCGGAGCCGCCGGTGCTGGTGCCGCCACCGCCGGTGGAACCGCCGCCACCGGTCGTGCCGCCTCCGCCGCCGGTGGCGCCGCCACCGCCCGTGGTCCCGCCTCCGCCGCCGGTCGAACCGCCGCCGCCGTTGCCCCCGAGGGCCCCGGTGCCGGTCTGGATCGGCGCAGCCACCGCGTTGACGCCGTTGACGGCGACGCCGCAACCGGCGGTCAGCGCCTGCTGCACGCCGCCGACCAGCAGCCCGAGCACCGGGCCGAGCAGCGGGATGGTCTTGAGTTGGGCGACGACCTGGGTGGCGATGGCGCCGCCGCTGATGTAGCCGGCGCCGGTGGGCAGCGCGCCGATCGGGATGGGCGGCAGCGCGGTGAACGCCTTCTGGAACGGCTGGGCCAGCGGCGGGCCGAGCAGCGGGATGGCGTTGAGCACGTTGGTCACGGGCTGCACGACCGCGCCCGGGCTCAGCGACACCGGCTGGCCGGGTTCGCCCTGCACGGAGGTGGCGCAGCTGCCGATGACGATGGGGGTGGCGGCGGCGCTGGCGGTGCCGGCGGTCGCGACCAGGCCCAGTGAGCTGGTGGCGAACACGAGCGTCGCTGCCGTCGCCAGCGTGCCGATTCGCCCTCGCATGCCCACCCCGTCCAGCCGTGAAACCCGTCGGTAACTTACGTGGTGACCAACGACGGTACGTCCAACTGGTGACGCCGTGCCATACCCAATTCGTGTTCGATCTTGGACTACCCTGCTGGCCATGCGCATCGGAGCCCACGTCCGCGACGACGACCCGATCGGCGCCGCCCAGGAGCGCGGCGCCGAGGTGGTGCAGTTCTTCCTGGCCGACCCGCAGGGCTGGAAGGCCCCGAAGCCGCATCCGCAGACCGCCGAGCTGCTGGCCGGCGACATCGACGTCTTCGTGCACTCGCCCTACATCATCAACGTCGCCTCGACCAACAACCGGATCCGCATCCCGTCCCGCAAGCTGGTCCAGCAGCACGCCACCGCGGCCAAGGCGGTCGGGGCCAAGGGCCTGATCGTGCACGGCGGGCACGTGACCAAGGGCGAGGACGCGGCCGCCGGCTTCGAGAACTGGCGCAAGCTGTTCGAGCGGCAGGCCGAGTCGGGCGGCTTCGACGTGCCGATCCTGATCGAGAACACCGCCGGCGGGGACAACGCGATGGCCCGCCGGTTCGACGCGCTGGCCCGGCTGTGGGACGCGGTCGGCGAGTTCGGCGCCGGGTTCTGCCTGGACACCTGCCACGCCTTCGCCGCGGGCGAGGACCTGGTCGGCATCGTCGAGCGGGTCAGGGCGATCACCGGCCGGATCGACCTGGTCCACCTCAACAGCTCGCGCGACGAGTTCAACTCGGCCCGGGACCGGCACGCCAACATCGCCGACGGCACCATCGAGCCGGAGCAGTTGGTCGCGGTGCTGGCCGCCGCCCAGGCCCCGGCCGTGGTCGAGACGCCGGACGAGGGCCAGGCCGCCGACATCGAGTTCCTGCGCGCCAAGCTCGGCGGGTGAGACGAGCGGGACTGCCCGCTGCTCGAGGTCTCCGCCGCCATGCTGGGTGGGCTTTTGTTGCTGTGCAAGGTGGATTCGCCGCAGTACATGCTGTGGCTGCTGCCGTTCCTGGTGCTGCTGCCGGTGCGCTGGGGCTGGCTCGTCGGCTACTTCGTCGTCGAGGTCGTGCTGGGCCTCGGCGTTTTCCGCTGGTACTCGTCGCCGGGGTGTGGGGGCGCGCGGCGCTGCTGGCCTCGCCGTTCGTGGTCTTCCTGACGCCGATCGCCGCTGGTCCCGCTGTGATCAGCACCACCCCAGTGGGCGATACCCGCGCTCCCGTCCCCGAGTGAAGGTGGAGGTCCGCCGCCGCGGAGGGGAGAGCGCGCCATGCGAACCCGATTCGGACGTATCGCGCTGGTTGCCGTGCTGGCAGCCGGCCTCACCAGCGGCCTCGCGGCCGCCGGGACCTTAGACCAAGCCGGCGCGACCTGGGTCGGCACCTGGGAGGCCGCCCCGGCCACCGGCGTCGCCAACACCCCCGACGGCTATCCCAACTACTCGATCCGCAACGTCGTGCACACCAGCGTCGGCGGCAGCGAGGCCCGGATCCGGCTCAGCAACCGCTACGGCACCTCTCCCGTCACCTTCGGTCACGTCACCGTCGGCGTGCAGGCCCGGGTCGGCACCGCCGACGCCGCTTCCCTGGTCACCGTGAAGTTCCACGGCTCGGTGTCGACGACCGTGCCGGCCGGGGCCGACATCGTCAGCGACCCGGCGCCGCTGAAGGTGCCGTCCAACTCCAACCTGCTGGTCACCACCTTCGTGCCCACGCCGTCGGGGCCGGTCACCTACCACCCGCTGGCCATGCAGACCTCGTTCTTCACCCGCAACGGCGACCACACCGCCGACACCTGGGGCACCGCGTTCAACGAGACCACCTCCGTGTGGCACTACGTGACCGGCGTCGACGTGCTCGCGCCGGCCAAGGGCACCGTCGTCACGCTCGGCGACTCCATCACCGACGGCTACGGCTCCACGCCCGACGCCAACCACCGCTGGCCCAACTACCTGGCCGAGCGGCTCGGGTCGCGCTACGGCGTGGCCGACGCCGGCATCAGCGCCAACCGCCTGCTGCTCGACGGCGGTGGCGGCGGCGAGGCCGCGGTCAAGCGGCTCGACGAGGACGTGCTGTCCCGGACCAACGTGCGCAGCATGATCGTGCTGCTCGGCGTCAACGACATCCAGCAGGACCCGCACCAGCTCGACCCGACCAAGATCGAGGGCGCGCTCCAGGACATCGCCACCCGGGCCAAGGCCAAGGGCATCCGCACCATCGCCTCGACGATCCTGCCGTTCAAGGGCTGGGGCGTCTGGACCCCGCAGCTGGAGTCCGTGCGGGCGGCGGTCAACCAGTGGATCCGCACCAGCCACGCCTACGACACCGTCGTCGACTTCGACCAGGTCGTGCGCGATCCCGCCGACCCGCAGCGCATGCTGCCGGCCTACGACTGCGGCGACCACCTGCACCCCGGTGACGCCGGCTACCAGGTGATGGCCAGCGCCGTGGACCTCAACTCGCTCTGACGCCCCGGCTCGGCCGCCGGAACCCGTCGGGTGCGAGGATCGGCGCATGTTCCAACCGATGCCCTCGGCGTTCGGCGCGTTCCGGCGGCTGGCCCTGACCGTGTTCTGGCCCTGCCTGCTGTTCGTGGTGGTCGGGCTGCTGATCGTGCTGCCGTCCGCGCCGGTGACGCTGACCCCGTACGCGCTCATCCCGCCGGCGGTCGGCGCGCTGGGGGCCGTGCTGGTGCTGAAGGTGCTGGACCCGCGCCGCGCCCCGGCCAAGCGCCCGGACAAGGCCGCCGTGGTGCTGATGGCCCGGGCCATGTTCTTCGCCCGGCTGCTCACCGGCGAGGTGGCGATCATGGCCGGGCTGGTGGTCGGCATGGCCACCTTCGACCAGACCCCGCTGCTGGCCGGCCTGGTCACCGCCGTGCTGCTCTACACGTGGTGGCTGCGCACCGACAACTTCCTCGCCGCGCTGCACCGCGCGCTGGACCCCGTGGGCGCCGGTCAGCTCACCGACGCCGTCATCAAGCGCTGACGCCGTCGGAACGTGAACCGGTCGGCCGCGCCGTCCAGGAAGCCGCCCGTCGGATCGTCGTCGCCGGTGCGCCGCACCAGGTCCAGTTCCGGCCGGTAGATCTCGCGGATCACCAGCACGCACAGGCCGATCACCGCCAGGTCCCGGATGCAGACGAAGGTCAGGAACGGGCCGGCCGGCAGGCCCTTCTTGTCCGTGCCCAGGTAGAAGAACATGCGCGGCACCCAGACCAGGGCGTCGATGGTCATCCAGGCCAGCAGCGGCTTCCAGCGCGGGATGGCCAGCACCGCCAGCGGCACCAGCCACAGCGAGTACTGCGGGCTCCACACCTTGTTGGTCAGCAGGAACGCCGCGATCACCAGCAGGCACACCTGGGCCAGCCGGGGCCGGGTCGGGGCCGACATCGTCACCCAGGTGATGCCCGCGCAGCAGAGCAGGAACAGCACCGCGCTGACCGTGTTCAGGATCGTCGGCACCTGGTTCTGCGCCAGGACGCCGTCGAAGCCCAGCCAGCCCGTGAAGTACGAGACCACGTTGTACAGCGAGTCCGGGTCCGCGCCGCGCTCGGTGTTCAGGCGGAAGAACTCCCACCAGCCCGGCCGGTACAGGATGTAGATCGGGGCGTTCACCGCCACCCACGTGATCAGCGCCGACGCCGTTGTCGTCAGGCCCTGCTTCATCCGCCCGCCCCGCCAGCACAGCAGGAGCAGCGGGCCCAGCAGGAACAGCGGATACAGCTTCGCCGCCCCGCCAAGGCCAAGCAGAATGCCGGCCAACACCGGCTTCTTGCGGGCCCAGGCCAGCAGGCCCACCGTCGCGAACGCCACCGCGATCGTGTCGAAGTTGGTGAACGCCTGCACGATCACCAGCGGCGACACCGCCACCAGGGCCGCGTCCCACATTCGCTTGCCCGCTATGCGCATCACCGCCCACACCACCACCAGCCACGCCAGTGACAGGAAGAAGGCGATGAAGTCGAAGTAGGCCACCACCGTCATCGTGAACGGCAGGATGCCACTGGCCGCGATCGCGATGTAGCCCTGCGCCAGCTTGGCGTTGAACCACTGGAACAGGCCGGTCAGGACCGGGTACTCCATGTACCGGATGTGCGCCTGCGGCGTGCCCTCCCCGTCGATCCACGACGTCCGGTAGGGGAACGTGCCCGGCTGGTCCAGCCGCTCCGCCGTGTACAGCGGCACCACGTCCGAGTAGCACATCGCCACGTACTGCCGGTTGCCGCTCCAGTCCAGCTGCAGGACGCCCTTGTCGTCCTTCACCGTCTGGATGCACGGCGACTTCTGGAGCCACCCCAGCGCCAGCACCACCACCGCCAGCAGCAGGATCACCCGGGCCGAGGTCCAGAACCACTGCCGCCCCACCGACGCGTGCCGCCCCAGCGGCCCCCCGAACGGCCGGCTCAGCGACCTGACCAGCGACTCCGTCCAGGTGGGCGCGACACGCTCGTCCGGCCCCAGCGACTCGGTGTCCTCCAGCAGGGAGGTGCCGGTCGGCTGCACGGACTGGTTCCCATCCGGTTCACCTGACACTCGGGGCATGCTACGGGCCCTCACGTGTGCGCATGGTCAGCGCCGGTGCTCAGCGGGTCGTCGGCGCGTGCGGAAGGGCGGAAGCGGCTGGTGGGAACGGTTCCGCCGGCGCGTTCGCCGCCTTGAGGTAGCCGTTCATGAAGGCCTGCCAGATCTTGCCGGGCAGGCCGTTGCCGGCGATGGGATTGCCGTCTTTGTCGTGAATGGCCTCGTACTTGTCGGAGCCGACCCAGACCGAGGCGGCGACCGAGCGGGTGTAGCCGATGGTCCATGCCTTGGCGGTCTCGCCGGTGTCGAGGGCCTGGACCCCGGTCTTCACGGCGGTCGGCCACGGCCCGGCCAGGCCGAGGTTGTTCTGCTGCGCGCCGCCGCTCATGGCCGCCGTGACCTCGTCGGCCATCTGCTGGCTGTCGGACCCGAAGGCGGCGACGGCGTCGTCGGGCCGGGCGAAGCTGCTGCCGTCGGAGAAGGTGATCTTGCTGATGAAGTGCGGGGCCCGGCGCTGGCCGTCGCCGGCCAGGGTGGCGTAGGCGGCGGCCAGGTCGATGGGCCGCACCTGGGTGGAGCCGCCGCCGTTGGCGATGTCGATGTCGGGGGTGCCGCCGTTCTCCCCGACCAGCAGCTTGGACCCGTCGACCTGGTCGGGGACGCCGGCCTGGTGCGCGGCGTCGGCCACCGACTTGGTGCTGACCCGGTTGTAGACCAGGTTGGCCAGCTCGGTGCTGATCGAGTACTGCAACGCCTGGGCCAGCGTGCACTGCGCCTTGCACGGGTAGTGGTCCTCGGCGTTGGCGACCTGCCGCGCGTCGAAGGTCTGCGGTGAGGCGGAGTTGAAGACCGAGTTGGTGCCGATGCCCTGCTGGAGCGCGGCGACGAGATCGAACGGCTGGAACGCGGTGCCGGGCTGTTGCAGGGTCTGCGCGTTGTCCGGGACGCCCGCGTCGGAATTGCCCCAATACGCGGTGACGCCGCCGGTCTTGGGATTCACGGCGACCAGCGCCTGCCGCAGGGAACGCGGCTGCCCGTTCATCACGCCGGTGACGGCCTGCTCGGCGGCGTCCTGGGCCTTGGGATCGATGGTCGTGTAGATCTTCACGCCCTGGCGCTCGGCCTGGTCCACGCTGATGCCGAAGGGCTGCTGGGCCAGTTCGTCGAGCACCTGGTCCTCGATCGCCTGCCGGGCGCCGGTCAGCGTGGTCGGCCGCGCCTTGTCCCGGTCGATCAGCGTCGGCGGGGCGGTGTACCTGGCCCGGTCGACGGCCGACAGCCAGCCCTTGTCGACCATCTGCGTCATCACGTTGGTCCAGCGCCACGTCCGGTAGGTGGCGTCCTCGCTCTTGCTCGGGCCCTGGATCATGCCGGCCAGCTGCGCCGCCTCGGACGGGTTGAGCTGGTCGAGGTCCTTGCCGAAGTAGGCCTGCGCGCCGGCCTTGATCCCGTAGGCGCCGCGGCCGAAGTAGACGGTGTTCAGGTAGGCGGTGAGAATGTCCTGTTTGGACTTCTCGTTGTTCATCTTGAACGCCGACACCAGTTCCAGCCACTTGCGGCTCAGCGTCGGCGCGTCGTCGCCGGTGGCCTTCTTGACGTACTGCTGGGTGATGCCGGAGCCGCCGCTGTGCCCGCCGGACAGCTGGATCCACACCGCCCGCACGATCGACTTCACGTCGAAGCCGGCGTTGTCCTCGAAGGTGGCGTCCTCGGCCGCGAACACCGCGTTCTTGACCAGGTCCGGCAGCTGCCCGTAGTCGACCTTCGACCGGATGCCGTTCTGGGCGATGTCCACCATCTTGGAGCCGTCGGCGTAGTA
The DNA here is from genome assembly GCF_044547355.1 of Kutzneria sp. NPDC052558. NCBI lineage: Bacteria > Bacillati > Actinomycetota > Actinomycetes > Pseudonocardiales > Pseudonocardiaceae > Kutzneria > Kutzneria sp. NPDC052558. Next base: position 3,770 of record NZ_JBIUAG010000003.1, on the reverse strand, counting down.
CAGCGTGACCGTCTGCGTCTCCTGGGCCGCGACCACGTCCGGATCGGGCACGTCGACCAGCAGATAGGTGATCACGAACGCGATCACCGGCACGAGAACGGCGGCGGACACCAGCACGTAGCACGTGCGCCGGATCCGCCGCCATCTCCGTTTTCTGTTGTCCCGCTGCTCCTCCGCCACGTCAGGTCAGACGCCGTTCGTGGCCGCGGAGTTGCTCAGCCGTTGCTGCCGAAGCCGCCCGGTGGACCCCCGCTGTTGCCGTTGGACTTCGATGTCGTCGTTGTCGGATCCGTCGGCTGGCAGCCGATGAACGGCGGACACGTGGTGGTCGACGTCGGATGGTGCTTGGTCGTCGGGTCGTCTGACGAGTCCGTGACGTCGGTCGTGGTCGTGCCGCCGGTCGTGGTCGTCGCGGTGGGCGTGGTCGTGGTGGTGAGACCGCTGAAGTTGCCCTTGCCGCCGAGGTCCTTGAACGTCGAGAAGTTCTCGACCGGCTTGCCCTGCAGGTAGGCGGTCATGTAGCTCTTCCAGATGTAGGAAGGCTCCTCACGGCCGTAGATGTCGTAGGCCTGCGACGGACCGATCTTGTTGAGGTAGTAGCCGTAGATCGGGGCCAGACCGTTGCGGGTGCCGGTCCACACCGCCGTGACGACCTGCGGCGTGTAGCCCACCATCCAGGCGTTGGCGTTGTGCTTGGTGTCCTCGTACTGCGCGGTGCCGGTCTTGGCCGCCACCGGCCGGTTGGACAGGTTGGCGCAGATCGTCTTGGCCGGGTCGGCGCACGAGGACGCCGCCACCTTCGTCATCGACTCGGTGACGTTGCGGGCCAGCTGGGCGTTCTTGACGGAGTCGGTCTTGTCGAACGCCTGGGTCGGCGTCAGCTTGCCGTTGGCCGAGGCCTGGTAGAGGTCGCCGCCGCTGCTGTTCTTGATCGACGTGATGAAGTGCGACGGAATGTAGATGCCGTTGTTGGCCAGCGTGGCGTAGGCCTGCGCCATGTCACGGGGCCGCACTTCGTACTGGCCGATGCCGATACCGTCGGCGGTGGTGCCGTCGGCGTTCTGCAGCGCCGGCACCGTCTTGCCGACCAGTGTCTGGGTCTGGGCGATGCCGGCGTCGAACGCGGCCTTGCGCACCGCGGACGGGCCGATGTCGTCGGTCATCTTGTAGAACACGGTGTTCACCGACTGGGTCATGGCGGTCCACACCGTGCACTGGACGCCGCAGCTCTCCTCGTCGGAGTTGTTGACCGTGCGGCCGCCGATCTGCTGACCGCTGGTGCCGTTGTAGAGCGACTGGAGCCCGATCTGCGAGTTCGCGCGCATGCCGGCCAGGAACACCAGCGGCTTGAACGACGAGCCCGGCTGCTGGGCGGTGTCGGCCATGTCCAGCGACCAGGCCTTGGTGTCGCTGCCGCCGTACCAGGCGACGATGCCGCCGGTCTTCGGGTCGATCGACACGAGCGCGCTGGCGATGTTCGGATTGTGCGGTGTGTCCTTGGCCATCACCGTGTTGGCCGAGTCCTCGGCCTCCTTCATCGCGTTCTTGTCGATGGTGGTGTGGATCTGCGCCCCGTACTGCTGGAGCGTGGGCCGGTCCATGCCGATGCCGAAGTTCGGGTCGGCGGCTTCCTTCAGGATCTGCCGCACGGCGAACGTCGTCTTGCCGTCCAGCGCGCCGCCGCCGTCGCTGTTGTTCGGGAGCGGCTTGGGCTGCTCCTTGAACTGGTCGCGGTCGGCCTGGGTGAGCCAGCCGTTGGCGACCATCCGGCCCATCGTGTAGGTCCAGCGCTGGTTGGTCCATGACGGGTCCTCGTTGTACGCCGGCACGTTGATGCAGCCGGCGAGGAACGCGGCCTCGGACGGGTTGACCTGGTCGATGTTCTTGCCGAAGTAGGCCTGCGACGCGGCCTGGATGCCGTAGGCGCCGCGGCCGAAGTAGACGGTGTTCAGGTAGGCGTCCAGGATCTGGTCCTTGGACTGCACCTGGCTCATCTTGATCGACTGCACCAGCTCGGTCCACTTGCGCGTCAGCGTGTGGTCCTCGTTGCCGGTGGCCTTCTTGACGTACTGCTGGGTGATGCCGGAGCCGCCGCCGGCGTTGCCGCGCAGCTGGTTCCACACCGCGCGGCCGATGCCCTTGATGTCGAAGCCGCTGTTGGTCTCGAACGTCTCGTCCTCGGCCGCCATGACGGCGTGCTGGACCACCTTGGGGATCTTGTCGATGCTCAGGATGGTCCGGTCGCCGCCGGTGGACGGGCCGAGCGTGGCCATCACGCTGCCGTCGGCGTAGTAGATGGTCATGGTCTGCTGCTGGTTGAGCACCGACTGCGGATCCGGCGGCGTGACCGAGAAGTAGGTGACGATGAACGCCACGATCGGGCCGACGAAGCCGACCGCGCACAGCACGTAGGCCCCGCGGCGGACCCGGCGCCAGATGCGCTTGCGGCGCAGCGTCGCCTCGTCGGCCTCGTTGTCCAGGTACTCGTCGGGCTCGATGTAGTCCCGGGCGCCCGGCGGCAGGTCGTGCTCACGGTGGGTCATCAGCTCCGGTTCGCGCTGATACTCCTCGTGCACCGGCGGCAGCATGTCCGTGGGCTGGTTGAACGGGCTGCGCTGGGTCGCGTCGTTCGGGCCGCCGCGCTGGCCGGGGCCGGGCGGCCGCCCGGCCGTGCCGTTCGGTCCGGGGCCGCCGGGACGGCCGCCCCGGCCCATCGGCGGCGGGCCGCCGGGGCCCGTCGGGCGGCGGGGCGGCTGCGGTGGATAGCCCCGCGGCGGGGTGTTGGGCCCCCGCATGGTCGGCTGCTGCGACGGCGGCACCGGCGGTCGGCCGCCGGGCCCCCGAGTCGTCGGCTGTTCTCCGGGCCAAGCCGGCTGACCGCCGCCCCGGCGGCCGGGTTGCTCCGACTCGTCGAAGCTCGGCCACTGGGCCTCGTCACCACGCTCGTCACTCACCAAACGGCCTTCCAGATCGGTACCCACCAGGTAGGCAACCAGTCATGCTCGTCCATCGTCTCTACTACTAGACGCCGCAGCTCAGGAGCCTGTTCACTCCGCCGCGGTACGTCGACGCGGCTTGCGCGCGCGCAGGCCGCCCGTTCCCAGGACGTATGACTGCACCAGGTGGTTCCAACTACATGTGCGGCAAACTTCGACGACATAGACCGTGAACTCCTCGTACAGGGAGCTCATCCGGTCCAGTTCGTCGGGTGTGCGCGCCGAACCGGCCACGTGCTTGAGCGCGTCGCCGTAGACCCAGGACACCAGGGTCAGCTGCTCCTTGCGGCACACCGGGCAGCTCGTCTCCGTCGGCTGCCCGTGGAACTTGGCGGCCCGCACCAGGTAGGGACTGGCGTCGCAGACCTCCGCCGTGCCGACCCGGCCGGCGTAGACCTCCGCGAGCAGCGCACGGCGCTGCAACGCGTAGTCCACCACCTGTCTCTGGGTCCGCACACGCAACAGGGTACGTGCACCCCGCCGGGCCCCGATGGGCCGTTCAGCGCAGCAGGTGGCCACGCTGTGTCACGCGCACCACAGGAACAGGCAGGCGACAGGTCGCCGTGAGAGGCTGGAAAGCCCGGCTGACCAGCGATGGAACAGCACGGGCTCAGCGTCGCGTTGGCAGTGGTACTGCCAATCACACCGAGGAGGAGTCCGGATGAGTGTGCGGGTGGCCATCGTGGGTGTCGGCAACTGCGCGGCGTCCCTGGTGCAGGGGGTGCACTACTACCGGGACGCCGAACCGGGGACCCGGGTGCCCGGCCTGATGCA